>CAYTSL010000004.1:0-26106 GCA_964440415.1 uncultured Flavobacteriaceae bacterium | reverse complement strand
AGAAGAAGCAAAGAAATATAGAGCTTTATTAATTGAAGAGGTTGCATCTTATGATGATAACTTGTTAGAAAAGTTCATGGAAGATGAAGATTCTATTACAGAAGATGAAGTGCATGCTGCATTAAGAGCTGCTGTAATGGATATGGCAATCATACCAATGATTTGTGGTTCTGCTTTCAAAAATAAAGGCGTACAATTCTTATTAGATGCTGTATGTCGTTATTTACCTTCTCCTTTAGACAAAGAAGCAATTATAGGTATAAACCCAGATACAGGTAATGAAGAAAAGCGTAAGCCAGATGTAAAAGAACCTTTTGCAGCTTTAGCGTTTAAAATTGCTACAGATCCTTTTGTGGGTCGTTTAGCATTCTTTAGAACATACTCAGGTCGTTTAGATGCAGGATCTTATGTTTTAAATAACCGTTCAGGTAAAAAAGAACGTATTTCTCGTATCTATCAAATGCATGCTAACAAGCAGAATGCAATTGATTATATAGAAGCTGGAGATATTGGAGCTGCTGTTGGATTTAAATCTATAAAAACAGGAGATACACTTTCAGATGAAAAGCATCCTATTGTTTTAGAAAGTATGGACTTTCCAGATCCAGTAATTGGTATTGCTGTGGAACCAAAAACTAAATTAGATGTGGATAAATTGGGTATGGCTTTAGCTAAATTAGCAGAAGAGGATCCAACGTTTACGGTTAGAACAGACGAAGCATCAGGACAGACCATAATTTCTGGAATGGGAGAGCTTCATTTAGATATTATTGTTGACCGTTTGAGACGAGAATTTAAAGTTGAAGTGAATCAAGGTCAGCCTCAAGTTGAATATAAGGAGGCTATTACCAGAGAAGCAAAACACAGAGAAGTTTATAAAAAACAATCTGGTGGTAGAGGTAAATTTGCAGATATCGTCTTTACTCTTGCACCAGCCGAAGAAGGTAAACAAGGCTTAGAATTTGTTTCAGCAATTAAAGGTGGTAACGTTCCTAAGGAATTTATTCCTTCAGTTGAAAAAGGATTTAAACAGGCAATGGTAAATGGGCCTTTGGCTGGATATGAAGTAGATTCTATGAAAGTGACTTTATCAGATGGTTCTTATCATGATGTAGATTCAGACCAATTATCGTTTGAATTGGCTGCAAAAATAGGCTTCAGAAATGCTGCAAAATCTGCAAAAGCTGTTATCATGGAACCAATAATGAAATTAGAAGTGTTAACTCCTGAAGAAAATATGGGAGATATAGTAGGAGACCTTAACCGTCGACGTGGTCAAGTTAGTGACATGAGCGATAGAGCAGGTTCTAAAGTTGTTAAGGCTAATGTGCCTTTATCAGAAATGTTTGGTTATGTAACATCATTAAGAACATTATCATCTGGTAGAGCAACATCAACCATGGAATTTTCACATTACGCTCCAACACCTTCAAATATATCTGAAGAAGTGGTTAAAGCAGCTAAAGGAATTGAAGCTTAAAATTAAAGAAAATGAGTCAGAAAATCAGAATAAAATTAAAATCTTACGATCATAACTTGGTAGATAAGTCTGCTGATAAAATTGTAAAAACAGTAAAAAGTACGGGTGCTGTGGTTACTGGACCAATTCCTTTACCAACGCATAAGAAAATTTTCACTGTATTGCGTTCACCTCACGTAAATAAGAAGTCAAGAGAACAGTTTCAATTGAGCTCATACAAGAGATTACTTGATATTTACAGTTCTTCTTCTAAAACTATCGATGCATTAATGAAACTTGAATTACCAAGTGGAGTTGAAGTTGAGATAAAGGTGTAATGAGACTTAATTTTCAGAAACGAAAGTGAACTGAAAATTTGAGACGAATACATCCCGAGTTTATTTCGGGATCTCTTAATAAGATACTGAAACAAGTTCAGTATGAAACATGTCTGGAGCTGCGAGCGAAGGAAAGATGGAAAAAATACAATTCAGGGTTGAAAGGTATTTTGACCCTGAATTTTTTAAAAGTGAATAGTAATAAATTAAATAAATAATTATGTCTGGGTTAATTGGAAAAAAAATCGGTATGACCAGCATCTTTGATGAAAACGGGAAGAATATTCCTTGTACTGTAATCGAAGCTGGACCATGTATCGTTACCCAAGTCAGAACTGAAGAAGTGGATGGTTATAACGCTGTTCAATTAGGTTTCGATGACGCGACAGAAAAAAGTGCTACTAAAGCAGACCTAGGTCATGCCAAAAAAGCAGGTACTTCTGTAAAACGCAAAGTCGCGGAATTTAAAGGTTTTGAGGAGGAGTACAAGTTAGGTGATGCTGTTACAGTGGAGCATTTCATTGAAGGTGAATTTGTTGATGTTTCAGCAACTTCTAAAGGTAAAGGATTTCAAGGTGTTGTTAAACGCCATGGTTTTGCTGGTGTAGGTCAAGCTACTCACGGACAGCATAACCGTTTAAGAGCTCCTGGATCTATTGGAGCAGCTTCGTATCCTGCAAGAGTTTTTAAAGGAATGAAAATGGCAGGAAGAATGGGTGGAGAAAAAGTGAAAGTTCAAAATTTAAGAGTTTTTAAAGTAGTTCCTGAAAAGAATTTACTTGTTGTAAAAGGATGTGTTCCTGGACATAAAAACGCTTATGTAATTATTCAGAAATAATGAAAGTAGCAGTTTTAGATATTAACGGAAAAGACACAGGAAGAAAGGTTGACCTTTCTAACAATGTGTATGCTATTGAGCCTAATAATCATGCTGTTTATTTGGATGTTAAACAATATTTGGCTAATCAAAGACAAGGAACTCACAAAGCAAAAGAAAGAGCTGATATTACAGGAAGTACTAGAAAGATCAAAAAACAGAAAGGTACAGGTACTGCAAGAGCAGGTAGTATTAAGTCTGGGGTATTTAGAGGTGGTGGACGTATGTTTGGGCCAAGACCAAGAAGCTATAGCTTTAAACTTAATAAAAACTTGAAGCGTTTAGCACGTAAATCGGCCTTATCAATTAAAGCTGGTGAAAAAGCAATAACAGTTTTGGAAGACTTCAATTTTGATGCTCCAAAAACGAAAAATTTCACTTCGGTTTTAAAGGCTTTAGATCTTGAAAACAAAAAATCTCTCTTTGTGTTGGGTGGCTTAAATAATAATGTATATTTGTCGTCACGCAATTTAAAAGGGCCAGAGGTCATAACTAACACAGAGTTAAGCACTTATAAGATTTTGAATGCTAATCAACTTGTGTTGTTAGAAAGCTCTTTAGAAGGAATTGAATCGAATTTAAGTAAATAGAAAACATGAGTATCTTAATTAAACCGATAATCACTGAAAAAGCGACTGCAGATAGCGAGATAAATAACTGCTATACGTTTCAAGTGAATAACAAGGCGAACAAGGTAGAAATCAAAAAAGCAGTGGAAGCTGCTTATGGTGTTTCTGTAGAAAAGGTTCGTACTATAAATGTCCGTCCAGATAGAAGTACCAAGTTCACAAAAACTGGTATTCAACATGGTAAAACATCTGCTGTTAAAAAGGCAATTGTACAACTGGCGGAAGGTGAAATGATTGATTTATACAGTAACATGTAATTAGACTAAAATGTCAGTAAGAAAATTAAAACCAATCACACCAGCTCAGCGATTTAGAGTAGTAAATGGATTTGACTCCATAACTACTGATAAGCCGGAGAAAAGTTTATTAGCTCCGAAAAAAAGATCTGGTGGTAGAAACAGTCAAGGAAAAATGACTATGCGCTATTTAGGTGGTGGTCACAAAAAACGGTATCGAATAATTGATTTCAAAAGAACCAAAACTGGTATTCCAGCAGAAGTTAAATCAATAGAATACGATCCAAATAGAACAGCTTTTATCGCTCTATTAAATTATCAAGATGGCGAAAAAAGCTATATAGTTGCTCAAAACGGACTTAAAGTTGGTCAAAAAGTAGTTTCTGGAGATGATAAAGTAGCTCCTGAAATTGGCAATGCAATGCCATTAAATCAAATTCCACTGGGAACTATTATTTCTTGTGTAGAATTACGTCCTGGACAAGGAGCAGTGATGGCAAGAAGTGCTGGGACTTTTGCTCAATTAATGGCAAGAGACGGAAAATTTGCAACTATCAAATTACCATCTGGTGAAACCAGATTGGTTTTAGCAACTTGTAAAGCAACAATTGGAGTTGTCTCCAATTCAGATCATCAATTATTGGTGTCTGGTAAAGCAGGACGAAGCAGATGGTTAGGAAGAAGACCTCGTACAAGACCTGTTGTTATGAACCCTGTTGATCATCCTATGGGTGGTGGAGAAGGTAAATCTTCAGGTGGACATCCACGTTCTAGAAAAGGAATTCCTGCAAAAGGATATAGAACTCGATCTAGATCTAAAGCAAGTAATAAATATATTGTTGAACGTAGAAAGAAATAATAAATCATGGCAAGATCATTAAAAAAAGGACCTTACGTTCATTATAAATTAGATAGAAAAGTTGCTGCAAATGTTGAAGCTAACAAGAAGAAAGTAATTAAGACCTGGTCAAGAGCTAGTATGATTACTCCAGATTTTGTTGGTCAAACTATTGCCGTACACAATGGACGTCAATTTGTTCCAGTATATGTTACTGAGAATATGGTAGGACATAAATTAGGAGAATTTTCACCAACTAGATCATTTAGAGGTCATGCAGGTGCAAGAAATAAAGGAAAAAAGTAAGAAGCAATGGGAAGTCGTAAAAAACAAATGGCAGACGCTATTAAGGAAGAAAAAAAGCTAATCGCTTTTGCTAAACTTAATAAGTGCCCTACGTCACCAAGAAAAATGCGTTTAGTAGCGGATTTAGTGCGAGGTGAAAAAGTAGAGAAAGCGCTTCATATATTAAAATTCAGCCAAAAAGAAGCTTCAAATCGTTTAGAGAAGTTGCTATTATCTGCAATTGCAAACTGGCAATCAAAAAATGAGGAAGCTGATGTTGAACAAGCTGAATTAATTGTGAAAGAGATTAGAGTGGACAGTGGATCGATGTTAAAAAGATTACGTCCGGCACCACAAGGTCGAGCACATAGAATTAGAAAAAGATCAAACCATGTTACAATTGTGGTTGGAGCTAATAATAACACGCAAAGCTAAGATAGTAGTATGGGACAAAAAACAAATCCAATCGGGAATCGCTTAGGAATTATCAGAGGATGGGAATCTAACTGGTATGGAGGAAACGATTATGGTGACAAACTTGCCGAAGACCATAAGATTAGAAAATACGTTCATGCACGTTTATCTAAAGCTAGTGTATCCAGAGTGATCATTGAAAGAACTCTTAAACTTGTAACCATTACTATCACTACTGCTCGTCCTGGAATAATTATTGGAAAAGCTGGTCAGGAAGTAGACAAGTTAAAAGAAGAGCTAAAGAAGATCACCGGTAAGGAAGTTCAGATTAATATCTTCGAAATTAAGAGACCGGAATTAGATGCATTTTTGGTTGGTTCAAGTGTTGCACGTCAAATTGAAAATAGAATTTCTTACAGGCGAGCAATCAAAATGGCAATTACGGCTGCAATGAGAATGAACGCTGAAGGTATTAAAATTGAGATTAGTGGTCGTTTAAATGGCGCTGAAATGGCTCGTAATGAACATTATAAAGATGGAAGAATCCCTTTATCAACGTTTAGAGCTGATATTGATTATGCTTTAGTTGAAGCCCATACTACTTATGGTAGATTAGGTGTTAAAGTATGGATTATGAAAGGTGAAGTTTATGGAAAAAGAGAACTTTCTCCATTAGTTGGTCTTTCTAAGAAACAAGGAAAAGGCGGACGAGGAGCTGGAGATAGAAATAAATCTCGTCGCAGGAAATAATATTTAAAGAAAAGTAAAAATGTTACAGCCGAAAAGAACGAAATATCGTAAGCAGCAAAAGGGACGCATGAAAGGAAATGCCGGAAGAGGGCATTTACTATCTGATGGAATGTTTGGAATTAAATCATTAGATTCAGATTTCCTTTCTTCGCGCCAGATAGAAGCTGCTCGTATTGCAGCAACAAGATATATGAAAAGAGAAGGTGCAATTTGGATTAAAATATTTCCAGATAAACCAATAACCAAGAAACCATTGGAGGTTCGTATGGGTAAAGGTAAAGGTGCCGTAGAGTATTACGTAGCTGTTGTAAAGCCAGGAAGAGTTTTATTTGAAGTTAGTGGTGTGTCAATAGAAGTAGCTAAAGAAGCATTACGATTGGCTGCTCAAAAACTTTCAGTAAGAACTAAGTTTATCACGGCTCCTGATTACGAAGCTTAAAATTATTTAATATTATGAAGCAATCAGAAGTTAAAGAATTGTCAGTAGCTGAGTTACAAGAGAAGCTTGGCGAAATAAAAAAGAGTTATGCAGATCTTAAAATGTCTCATGCCATAACTCCACTAGAAAACCCAATTCAACTGCGTTCTTTGAGAAGAAATGTAGCTAGAATTGCAACGGAATTAACGAAAAGAGAATTACAATAATTCTGCTTAAAGATGGAAAAAAGAAATTTAAGAAAAGAGCGTATAGGAGTTGTTACTAGTAACAAAATGCAGAAATCTATTGTGGTTTCTGAAGTGAAAAAAGTAAAACACCCTATGTACGGTAAGTTCGTGTTAAAAACTAAGAAATATGTGGCGCACGACGAAACAAATGACTGCAACGAGGGAGATACTGTAAAGATCATGGAAACAAGACCTTTAAGTAAATCTAAATGTTGGAGACTAGTTGAAATAATAGAAAGAGCTAAGTAATCATGGTACAACAAGAATCAAGACTAAAAGTAGCAGATAATACTGGAGCAAAAGAAGTATTAACAATACGTGTTCTAGGAGGTACAAAGAGACGATATGCTTCTGTAGGAGACAAAATAGTTGTCTCTATTAAAGATGCCACTCCAAATGGAACTGTTAAAAAAGGAGCTGTGTCAACAGCTGTAGTTGTTAGAACTGTTAAGGAGGTAAGAAGACCTGATGGTTCATACATAAGATTTGATGACAATGCTTGTGTACTATTGGAACCAACTGGAGAAATGAAAGGTACTCGTGTATTTGGTCCTGTAGCAAGAGAACTTCGTGATAAACAATTCATGAAAATTATATCATTAGCACCAGAAGTGCTTTAATGTTGAACAAAATGGGAAAGCTTAAAATAAAAACAGGGGATAATGTAAAAGTGATTACTGGAGATCATAAAGGATCTGAAGGTAAAGTGCTTACTATCTCTAAAGATAAGAGCAAAGCGATCGTTGAGGGAACTAACATGGTTAAAAAACACACTAAACCAAGTGCGCAAAACCCTCAAGGTGGGATCGTAGAAAAAGAAGCCGCAATTCAAATATCTAATCTTTCACTTTTGACAAAAAAAGGTGAAACAACAAGAATAGGATTTAGAATGGAAGGCGACAAGAAAGTAAGGTTTTCAAAAAAATCTAATGAAGTAATTTAGTTATGGCTTATATTCCAAGATTAAAACAAGAGTATAGAGAAAAAATTATTCCTTCTCTTAAAGATGAATTTGGTTACTCCAATGTAATGCAGGTTCCAAAACTTCAAAAGATAGTAATATCTAAAGGAGTTGGAGATGCCGTTGCAGATAAAAAACTGATCGATCATGCAGTAGAAGAGCTTAGTACTATTACAGGACAAAAAGCAGTATCTACAATTTCTAAAAAGGACGTCGCTTCATTTAAATTGCGTAAAGGCATGCCTATTGGTGTTAAGGTAACTTTAAGAGGTGAGAAAATGTATGAATTTTTAGACAGATTAATCACTTCAGCATTGCCACGTGTTAGAGATTTTAATGGTATTAGAGCTACTGGTTTTGATGGAAGAGGGAACTATAGTTTAGGAGTTACGGAACAAATCATTTTTCCTGAAATAGATATTGATAAGATCAATAAAATTTCTGGAATGGATATAACATTTGTAACATCAGCAAATACTGATAAAGAAGCTAAATCATTATTAACAGAACTAGGTATACCGTTTCAAAAAAATTAATTTATGGCTAAAGAATCAATGAAAGCTCGCGAAGTGAAAAGAGCAAAAACAGTAGCTAAATACGCAGAAAAACGTAAAGCTTTGAAGGAAGCTGGAGACTATGAAGCATTGCAAAAGTTACCAAAAAATGCCTCTCCAGTTCGTATGCATAACAGATGTAAACTAACTGGGAGACCAAAGGGTTACATGCGAACCTTTGGAATTTCCCGTGTAACGTTTAGAGAGATGGCTAATCAAGGGTTGATACCTGGTGTTAGAAAAGCAAGTTGGTAAAAATTATAAACTGGTTTCAGGTTTAACTTAAGAGTTAAAAACCAAAACCGCAAACAAATAAATATGTATACAGATCCAATATCTGATTACCTTACAAGATTAAGAAACGCAATTTTAGCTAACCACAGGGTAGTTGAAATTCCGGCTTCTAATCTTAAAAAAGAGATTACTAAAATATTATTCGATCAGGGATATATTTTAAGTTACAAGTTTGATGATTCATCTAATCAAGGAACTATCAAAATTGCTCTTAAATATAATAAGGAAACTAAAGAACCTGTAATTAAGAAATTAGAAAGAATAAGTAAACCTGGTTTACGTAAATACTCAGGCTCAACAGAGTTGCCTAGAATTTTAAATGGTCTTGGAATAGCAATTGTCTCAACTTCTCATGGAGTTATGACAGACAAACAAGCTAGAAGAGAAAATGTAGGTGGAGAAGTATTGTGTTACGTTTACTAATTTAAAGACAAGAAGGAAATGTCAAGAATAGGAAATAACCCAGTAGCGATTCCAGAAGGAGTAACAGTAGATATTAACGATAGTATTGTTACTGTAAAAGGAAAGTTAGGAGAATTAACACAAGATTTTTCTAATGTCACTATAAAAGTAGAAGACGGAAACATATTAGTTACTCGTCCATCAGACAGTATTGAAAGTAAAGCGAAGCATGGTCTTTACAGATCTTTAATGTCTAATATGATAGAAGGTGTATCAAAAGGTTGGACAAAAGAGTTGGAGCTAGTAGGTGTAGGTTACAGAGCAAGTAATCAAGGACAAAAATTAGAATTAGCATTAGGTTTTTCTCATAATATTGTTATGCTATTAGCCCAAGAGGTTAAATTAGAAACAATTTCTGAAAAAGGTAAAAACCCAATTATTAAATTAAGCTCTCATGACAAACAATTGGTAGGTCAAGTGGCAGCTAAAATTCGTGCCTTCCGCAGGCCAGAGCCTTATAAAGGAAAAGGAATTAAATTTGTGGGAGAACAAATAAGAAGAAAAGCAGGTAAAACAGCTTAATTATTAAGTTATGGCGTTAACAAAGACTCAAAGAAGAAAAAGAATTAAAAACAGAATTCGTAAAGTTGTTTCTGGTACAGAAGCAAGACCAAGATTATCTGTTTTTAGAAGTAATAAAGAGATTTATGCTCAAATAGTAGATGATGTTACTGGTAAAACAATTAGTGCTGCATCTTCTAGAGATAAAGGAATTACTTCTACCAAAGGAACTAAAATAGAAATTGCTGCTTTGGTTGGAAAATCACTCGCAGAAAAATCAGTAAAAGCTGGAATTAAATCCATCTCGTTTGATAGAGGAGGTTATTTATATCATGGTAGAGTAAAAGCTTTAGCTGATGGAGCTAGAGAAGGCGGACTAAAATTCTAAGAAAATTATGTATCAAAAATATAAAAGTGCAGAATTAGTAAAACCAAGCGGATTAGATCTTAAAGATCGTTTAGTTGGTGTGCAAAGAGTTACTAAAGTGACTAAAGGTGGTAGAGCCTTTGGTTTTTCAGCAATTGTTGTTGTTGGTGACGAAGCAGGTGTAGTAGGACATGGTTTAGGAAAATCTAAGGATGTTGCTAGTGCCATTGCTAAAGCAGTAGAAGATGCAAAGAAGAATTTGGTAAGAATTCCTCTAATAAAGAGCTCTGTTCCACATGAGCAAAAAGGAAAATTTGGAGGAGCAAGAGTAAACATTATTCCTGCCGCACCTGGAACAGGAGTTATAGCAGGAGGTGCTGTAAGAACCGTTTTAGAAGCGGTTGGAATTCATGATGTATTATCTAAATCTCAAGGATCTTCAAACCCTCATAATGTTGTTAAAGCAACTTTTGATGCATTATTGCAAATGAGAGATGCCAGAACTATTGCTAGAGAAAGAGGTGTATCACTTAATAAAGTTTTTAACGGATAATATAGGATACAATGGCAAAGATTAAAGTTAAAAAGGTTAAAAGTGCGATCAAGCGAACACAAAGGCAAAAGAGAACTTTAGAGGCTCTAGGTCTTAAGAAGATTGGTCAGGTTGTAGAACATGACGCCACACCAAATATATTAGGTATGGTTAATAAAGTTAAACATTTAGTTTCTGTAGAAGAGGCTTAAAAGCAAAAAATTAAATGGATTTAAGTAATTTAAAACCTGCAGAAGGTTCAGTAAAAAACCAAGGAAAAAGAATTGGGAGAGGACAAGGATCCGGAAAAGGGGGTACTGCTACAAGAGGTCATAAAGGTGCTAAGTCTCGTTCAGGATATTCTAAAAAAATTGGATTTGAAGGAGGTCAAATGCCGCTTCAAAGACGTGTTCCTAAATTTGGTTTTACAAATATTAACCGTAAAGAATATCAAGGTATAAACTTAGATGTTCTACAACAATTGGTTGATGATAAAAAGATCAAAGGGACCGTAGATGTTGAATCATTGATTACAAATAGAAAAGCGACTAAAAATGATTTAGTTAAAATTCTAGGCAGAGGAGAATTAAAAGCAAAACTAAAAGTAACTGCACATAAATTTACTGCTACTGCAAAAGCAGCTATTGAAGCTGCTGGTGGAGAAGCTGTAACTTTATAAGATATTATAAATATGAAGTTTTTAGAGACATTAAAAAATGTTTGGAAAATAGAAGAATTACGTGACAGGATCATTCTAACACTTGGTTTGTTGTTAGTTTATAGATTTGGTGCACAAGTAGTACTTCCAGGAATTGATGCTTCTCAATTAGGTGGGCTGCAGGATAGCACTGATGAAGGTCTATTAGGATTATTAAATGCATTTACAGGTGGTGCTTTTGCAAATGCTTCTGTATTTGCACTAGGTATTATGCCTTATATTTCCGCTTCAATTGTGGTGCAATTAATGGGTATTGCAATTCCATATTTGCAGAAACTACAAAAGGAAGGTGAAAGTGGGAGACGAAAAATAAATCAAATAACACGTTGGCTTACAATAGCTATTTGCATGGTACAGGCCCCTGGTTATTTGGCTAGTTTGCCAGCTTTAGGTATACCACCACAAGCATTTATATTAGGTCAAACCTTTACTTTCTATTTTTCTTCAGTTATAATCTTAGTGACCGGTTGTATTTTTGCAATGTGGCTAGGAGAAAAAATTACTGATAAGGGAATTGGAAATGGTATATCATTGTTGATTATGGTTGGTATTATAGCAAGAATGCCTCAATCCTTCGTTCAAGAATATGTTGCTAGAGTAACTGAATCAAATGGTGGCTTAATAATGATATTAATAGAACTTGTTATTTGGTTTGTAATCATCCTGCTTTCTATAATGCTTATTATGGCTGTTCGTAAAATAGCCGTACAATATGCAAGAAGAACTGCATCTGGAGGTTATGAAAAGAATGTGTTTGGTTCAAGACAATTTTTACCATTAAAGCTTAATGCTTCAGGAGTAATGCCAATTATATTTGCTCAGGCAATTATGTTTGTTCCTGGTTTAATTGGAGGTTCTTCAATATTGAAAGACTCATCCGTAGGACAATGGATGCAGACACAATTTTCTGATATATTCGGATTTTGGTACAATGTAGTTTTTGCTGTTTTAATTATTATTTTCACATACTTTTATACAGCTATCACAGTGCCAACAAATAAAATGGCAGACGATTTGAAAAGAAGTGGTGGTTTTATTCCAGGAATACGTCCAGGTACCGAAACATCAGAATATTTAGATAAAATTATGTCACAAATTACATTACCGGGTTCAATATTTTTAGCCTTGATAGCCGTGTTCCCTGCTTTTATTGTAAAGCTAATGAACGTGCAGGCAGGTTGGGCATTGTTCTTTGGTGGCACTTCACTTTTGATTATGGTGGGTGTGGCAATTGATACTATGCAACAAGTAAATTCTTATTTGCTGAATAGACATTATGATGGATTGATGAAAACTGGTAAAAATAGAAAAGCAGTAGCTTAAATTATATATAATGGCAAAACAAGCAGCAATAGAACAAGACGGAACCATTATAGAAGCATTATCAAATGCTATGTTTCGTGTTGAATTAGAAAATGGGCATATTGTTACAGCTCATATTTCTGGTAAAATGCGCATGCACTATATTAAATTATTACCAGGAGACAAAGTAAAATTAGAAATGAGTCCTTATGATTTATCTAAGGCTAGAATAACTTATAGATACTAATATACAGATGAAAGTAAGAGCATCAGTTAAAAAAAGAAGTGCTGATTGTAAAATCGTACGAAGGAAAGGTAGACTTTACGTGATTAATAAAAAGAATCCTAGATTCAAACAAAGACAAGGATAATTATGGCAAGAATTGCAGGTGTAGACATACCAAAAAACAAAAGAGGAGCTATCTCATTAACTTATATCTATGGAATAGGTAGGAGTAGAGCAAAAGAAATTTTATCGACAGCTAAGGTTGATGATAACATTAAAGTAGATGATTGGACAGATGATCAAATAGTACATATTCGTGAAGCTGTAGCATCATTTACTATTGAAGGTGAATTGCGATCTGAAACACAGTTAAATATCAAACGATTAATGGATATTGGGTGTTACAGAGGTATTCGTCATAGAACTGGACTACCACTTCGTGGGCAAAGAACTAAGAATAACTCCAGAACTAGAAAAGGTAGAAGAAAAACAGTTGCTAACAAAAAAATGGCAACTAAATAATAGTTAGTAATATGGCAAAGTCAAGTACTAAAAAGCGTAAAGTAATAGTTGATTCTGTTGGACAGGCTCATGTTGTTGCATCATTTAATAATATTATTATCTCTTTAACAAACAAAAAGGGTGATGTTATTTCATGGTCTTCGGCTGGTAAAATGGGATTTAGAGGATCTAAAAAGAACACCCCTTATGCAGCTCAATTAGCCGCAGAAGATGCAGCCGCAGTAGCATTAGAAGCTGGATTAAAAAAGGTGAAAGTGTATGTAAAAGGTCCTGGTAACGGTAGAGAATCTGCTATCAGATCTATTCATAATGCAGGAATTGAAGTAACAGAAATAATTGATGTTACTCCATTACCGCACAATGGATGCAGACCACCAAAAAGAAGAAGAGTTTAATTAATAATAATTAGTATAACCAACGAGAGATTCAGATCACTAAAGGATAAGATTTAAGACCTTAATTTAGTGATTACTCTCAAAATAAAATTTTAAAATGGCAAGATATACTGGTCCTAAAACTAAAATAGCTCGAAAATTTGGCGAAGCTATTTTTGGAGATGATAAGGCTTTTGAAAAAAGAAATTATCCTCCAGGTCAACACGGTAATAACAGACGTCGTGGAAAAAAATCTGAATATGCTATCCAGTTAATGGAAAAGCAAAAAGCTAAATATTCTTACGGTATTTTAGAGCGTCAATTCAGAAACTTATTCAAACAAGCAACTGCTTCAAAAGGAATTACAGGTGAAGTATTATTACAGCTTTGTGAATCTCGTTTAGATAACGTTGTTTTTAGAATGGGAATTGCACCATCACGTAGAGGTGCAAGACAATTAGTTTCTCACAGACACATTACAGTTAATGGAGAAGGTGTAAACATACCATCTTACTCATTAAAGGCTGGAGATGTTATAGCTGTTAGAGAAAAGTCAAAATCACTTGAAGCTATCGAAAGATCACTTTCAAATTCAAGTCATGTTTACGAATGGATAACATGGAATGATGAAACTAAGAAAGGAACTTATGTTTCAATTCCTGAAAGAATACAAATTCCTGAAAATATAAATGAGCAATTCATAGTCGAATTATACTCTAAATAATAACTGATATAAACAGCAATATGGCAATATTAAATTTTCAAAAGCCCGACAAAGTAATCATGATCGATTCAACCGATTTTGAAGGTAAATTTGAATTTAGACCTTTAGAACCTGGTTACGGATTAACGGTAGGAAATGCATTAAGAAGAGTATTATTATCTTCTCTTGAAGGTTTCGCAATAACTTCAGTTAGATTTGAAGGAGTAGACCACGAATTTTCAACAATTGCTGGTGTAGTAGAAGATGTTACAGAAATTATTTTAAACTTAAAACAAGTTCGTTTAAAAAGACAAATCGATGAAGTTGATAACGAATCTGTTTCAATTTCTATTTCTGGACAAGAACAAATTACAGCAGGAGATTTTCAAAAGTTTATTTCAGGATTCCAAGTGTTAAACCCAGATTTAGTTATCTGCAATTTAGATCCTAAAGTAAATATTAACATGGAGATTAGTATTGAAAAAGGTAGAGGCTACGTTCCAGCAGAAGAAAATAAAAAATCTTCAGCACCATTGGGTACTATCTTTACAGATTCTATTTATACTCCAATTAAAAATGTGAAGTATAGCATAGAAAACTTTCGTGTGGAGCAAAAAACAGATTATGAAAAATTAGTTTTTGAATTAATAACCGATGGTTCTATAAGTCCTCAAGATGCCTTAACAGAAGCAGCAAAAATTTTGATTCATCATTTTATGTTGTTCTCTGACGAAAGAATAACTCTTGAAGCAGATGAAATCGCGCAAACTGAAACTTATGATGAGGAATCTCTTCATATGAGACAGTTACTTAAAACTAAGTTAATTGATATGGACTTATCTGTTCGAGCACTTAACTGTTTAAAAGCAGCTGAGGTGGATACATTGGGAGATTTAGTATCGTTTAACAAGAATGATTTGATGAAATTCCGAAACTTTGGTAAAAAATCATTAACAGAGCTGGAAGAGCTTGTTAATGTTAAAGGCTTAAATTTTGGAATGGATTTATCAAAATATAAATTAGATAAAGACTAACACATCATATTTTGCTCTCCTGACATTTATCGTCAGGATTTGGTAGCAAGATGATGGTTAAAAAGAAAAAAAATGAGACACGGTAAAAAAGTTAATCACTTAGGTAGACAAACTGCTCACAGAAAAGCTATGTTGGCTAATATGGCTTGTTCATTGATTGAACATAAACGTATTAACACGACTGTTGCGAAAGCGAAGGCTTTAAAACAATTTGTTGAGCCTATGATTACTAAGGCAAAAGAAGACACAACTCATAACAGACGTATTGTTATGGCTCGGATAAGACAAAAAGAAGCTGTAACCGAGTTGTTTAGAGAAGTTGCGACAAAAGTAGGTGATAGACCAGGTGGTTATACAAGAATTATTAAGCTAGGAAATCGTTTAGGTGATAATGCCGATATGGCCATGATAGAACTTGTTGATTATAATGAGCTTTATAATGCAGATAAACCTAAAAAGAAAACTACTAGAAGAAGTAGAAGAGGAGGCAGTAAACCAGTTACTCCACCAGTAGAAGTAAAAGCTTCAAACGAAGAAGAATAGATATTAACAGTAGTTAATAAATAAAAGGATAAACGATTTTAGTTTATCCTTTTTTTTATGCAATTTTGTAAAACTTTTTTTATGAAATATACCAAACCAAGAAACGCATTAATTCTACTATCAGACGGAACAATTTTTTATGGAAAGTCTGTTGCAAATCGTGAAGGTACCGCCTTTGGTGAAGTTTGCTTTAATACAGGAATGACAGGTTATCAAGAAGTTTTTACAGACCCTTCTTATTTTGGACAGTTAATGGTAACTACCAATGCTCATATTGGTAATTATGGAGTTAACAACGAGGAAATAGAATCAGATTCAATAAAAATTGCTGGTTTAATTTGTAAAAATTTTAGTTACGATTTTTCAAGAGTAGCTGAGTCAGATTCATTAAAGAATTTTTTAGATCAGGACAATTTGTTTGCCATTTCCGATGTAGATACAAGAGCATTAGTTAGCTATATTCGAGATAATGGAGCAATGAATGCAGTTATATCTACCAATGTAGATGATATAGAAGGCTTAAAAAAACAACTGGCAGAAATACCACCAATGAATGGATTGGAATTAGCCTCTAAGGTTTCAACCAAAGACCCATATATTTTCGGAAACGAGAATGCCACCTACAAAATTGCAGCGTTAGACATTGGTATAAAGAAGAATATATTACGCAATTTGGCTAAAAGAGATGCCTTAATAAAGGTCTTTCCTTACAATTCTAAGTTTGAAGATCTTCAAGCATGGAATCCAGATGGTTATTTCCTGTCTAATGGTCCAGGTGACCCAGAACCATTATTAGAAGCACGCGAGGTTGCAAAAGAAATTATTAAAAGAGATTTGCCGTTATTTGGAATTTGTTTAGGACATCAGGTAATTGCTTTAGCAAATGGAGTATCTACTTATAAAATGCATAATGGTCATAGAGGGATCAATCATCCCGTTAAAAACTTAATTACTGGAAAAGGAGAGATCACATCTCAAAATCATGGGTTTGCTGTAAATAAAGAAGAAGCTCAAAATAATTCAGAACTTGAAATTACACATGTTCATTTAAACGATGACACGGTAGCAGGATTAAGAATGAAAAACAAAAATTGCTTTTCAGTACAATACCATCCTGAAGCGAATCCAGGACCACATGATTCATCCTATTTATTTGATGAATTTATAGATAACATCAAGTTAGTATGATACATAAAAGCCACTGATTAAATAGAATTATTGGCTTTTTTATTTTACTAAAACGTTATAGATTATTTTTTGTTCAATTCTTCTTAAAAAGGTTTACTTTAATCTAATTAAACTGTAAATTTGTACTACAAAAACAATTTTAAAACCAACAAATTATGAGTGCAATAATTAATGTTCATGCCAGACAAATATTTGATTCTAGAGGAAATCCAACAGTAGAGGTTGATGTAGAGACTGAAAACGGAATAATAGGAAGAGCTGCAGTGCCTTCTGGAGCTTCTACAGGCGAACACGAGGCAGTTGAGTTAAGAGATGGTGGAAAAAATTTCATGGGAAAAGGAGTGCTCAAAGCTGTTGAAAATGTCAATTCAATTTTAGCAGAGGAACTTTTAGGTGTTTCTGTTTTTGAACAAAACTATATTGATGGTTTAATGTGTGAAATTGATGGAACACCAAACAAATCAAAATTAGGTGCCAACGCAATATTAGGCGTATCTCTAGCGGTTGCAAAAGCAGCAGCAAATGAATTAAATTTGCCTCTTTATAGGTACGTTGGTGGTGTTAGTGCAAATACACTTCCAGTACCAATGATGAATATTATCAATGGTGGTTCACATAGTGATGCTCCAATTGCTTTTCAGGAATTCATGATAATGCCAATTAAAGCGAACAGTTTTTCACATGCTTTACAAATGGGAACCGAGATTTTTCATAACCTAAAAAAGGTTCTTCATGACAGAAATTTAAGTACAGCAGTTGGTGATGAAGGTGGATTTGCTCCAACCTTGGATGGTACAGAAGATGCAATTGAAACTATAGGAAAAGCAGTAGAGAATGCAGGATATAAATTTGGAGATGAAGTGATGATCGCTTTAGATTGTGCTGCGGCTGAATTCTATGTAGATGGAAAGTATGATTATACTAAATTCGAAGGTGATAAAGGAGTGATTAGATCTTCTCAAGAACAAGCTGAATATCTGGAAGAATTATGTGCTAAATATCCAATTATTTCTGTTGAAGACGGAATGGATGAAAATGATTGGGATGGATGGAAAGTTCTTACTGAAAAAGTTGGTAAGAAAGTTCAATTAGTGGGAGATGATTTATATGTGACTAATGTTGAAAGATTATCTCGTGGTATCGAGAATGGAATTGCAAATTCAATTTTAATAAAAGTAAACCAAATAGGCTCATTAACTGAAACTATAGCTGCAGTAAATATGGCTAAAAATGCTGGCTTTACGTCTGTAATGTCCCATCGCTCTGGTGAAACAGAAGATAATACTATTGCAGATTTAGCTGTTGCCTTAAACTGTGGGCAAATAAAAACAGGTTCTGCTTCACGTAGTGATAGAATGGCGAAATACAATCAGTTGTTACGTATAGAGGAAGAACTAGGTAATGTCGCATACTATCCTGGAGAAAAAGCCTTTAAAGTGAAATAAAATAGTAGTTAATTGTAATAAAAAAAAGCGTTTCAAATTTGAAACGCTTTTTTTATATCATTTTACCAGTATAAGATAACTATTGTAACTGTGAATTATCAGTAATTTTTGTAAATTAGCAATCCCCTTAAAAATTAAATTTTATAATAGATGACAAATAAAGCTACGTTAGAAGTTAACGGTAAAAAACACGAATTTCCATTAGTTAAAGGAACAGAAAAGGAGGTTGCAATAGATATTAAAGAATTAAGATCTGCAACTGGTGGAATAATTACACTTGATCCTGGATTTAAGAACACTGGGGCTTGTGAAAGTGCAGTTACTTTTTTAGATGGAGAAAAAGGAATCTTAAGATATCGTGGATATTCTATTGAAGAATTGGCAGAAAAAGCAGATTTTCTTGAAGTAGTTTATTTATTGATATTTGGTGACCTACCAAACCAGGAACAACTTGATAAATTCGATTTTGATATAAAAGATAATTCCATAGTTGATGACGATGTTAAAAAGATTTTGGATGCATTTCCTAGATCAGCACATCCAATGGGCGTTTTATCATCTTTAACAAGCGCCTTAACTGCGTTCCATCCTTCTCCCGTTGGTTTAGGTTCAGAAGAGGATATGTATAATAGTATTGTAACAATATTGGGTAAATTCCCTGTATTGGTTGCATGGACTATGCGCAAAAAACAAGGTTTGCCTTTAGATTATGGTGATGAAAGTTTAAACTATGTTGAAAATGTCATGAAAATGATGTTCGATTTACCGAATAAAAAATATGTTCAGAACCAAGTATTGGTTGATGCTTTAAATAAATTATTGATTCTTCATGCTGACCATGAGCAAAATTGCTCAACCTCAACTGTTAGAATTGTTGGTTCATCAAGAGCAGGATTATTTGCTTCCTTGTCTTCAGGTATTTCGGCACTATGGGGTCCATTGCATGGTGGAGCAAATCAGGCAGTTCTTGAGATGCTTGAAAGTATTAAAGCGGATGGTGGCGATACCAAAAAGTACATGGCAAAGGCAAAGGATAAAAACGACCCTTTCCGTTTAATGGGATTTGGACATCGCGTATATAAGAATTTCGATCCTCGTGCAAAAATTATTAAAGTAGCTGCAGATGAGGTATTAGAAGATCTTGGAATTGAAGATCCAGTTTTGGATGTAGCAAAAGGTTTAGAACAAGTAGCACTTAAAGATCCTTATTTTGTGGAAAGAAAATTGTATCCTAATGTCGATTTCTATTCTGGAGTCATTTATAGAGCTTTAGGATTGCCTGTAGAAATGTTTACAGTAATGTTTGCATTAGGTAGATTACCTGGATGGGTTGCACAATGGAAAGAAATGAGATTAAATAAAGAACCAATTGGTCGTCCAAGACAATTATATACTGGTAAAACTTATAGAAAATTCACCAAAATTAAAAAGAGATAACAAAAATCTAATATTATAGAAGCTTCATTTAAATATGAAGCTTTTTTTTATCTTTGCCGCATGCTGAAATTAAATGTAAAAAACGAAACATCTCGGTTAAGAGCAGTAGTATTAGGAACTGCAAAAAGTAGTGGACCAACCCCAACTCCAGAGGAAGCTTACGACCCAAAATCATTAGAGCATATTAAGGCTGGAACCTATCCAAAGGATGAAGATATGATTAAGGAAATGGATGCCGTTTGTGAAGTATTTAAAAAATATGGAGTTCAAGTTTTTCGCCCTGAAGTTATAGAGAATTGTAATCAGATATTTGCACGAGATATAGCTTTAGTTATTGAAGATTATATAATTGATTGTAATATACTACCAGATCGCCAAAAGGAAATAGAAGCTATAAGATATGTTATAGATCAAATAGATCCAGATAAGATCATTAGGCTGCCCAAAGAAGCGCATATTGAAGGTGGTGATGTGATTCCGTATAACGACTACATTTTTATTGGAACCTATACTGGACATGATTACGCGGATTTTATTACAGCTAGAACAAATAGTACAGCAGTGAATGCTATAAAGGAATATTTTCCCGATAAGAAAGTAAAATCCTTCGAGTTACGTAAATCAAATACAGATCCTCGCAACAATGCACTGCATTTGGACTGTTGCTTTCAGCCAGTTGGGAACGGTAAAGCGATTTTACATAAAAATGGGTTTTTAATTGAAGACGAATATAATTGGCTTCTTAATTATTTTGGTAAAGAGAATGTATTTGAGATAACTAAAGATGAAATGTATAATATGAAAAGTAATATATTTTCGATAGCTCCAGATGTGGTTATTTCCGAGAATAACTTCACAAGACTTAATGCTTGGTTTGAAAAGCAAGGAATAACGGTTGAAAAGGTTCCTTATGCAGAGATTGGCAAACAAGGTGGTTTGCTACGTTGCTCTACTATGCCTTTGATAAGAGATTGATATTCATTCTTATTCTATCTACCAACCAAAATAGATTTTTTAATGCATAATGCGGATTAAATTAGGTTTTCGTTGTTTGTGATAGAATCTCGGTATAAAAAAAGATTCCTAATTCTAGATTAAAATGAATGGATAATTTGTATTAATCACTTGTACAGAGAGTATCAAAAATTAGTAATAGCATACGTGATTACTACTTTCTTTTTTTTTACTTTTGTGACAAATAACTAATTCAATTATTCAATTTTAAAAATCTATTCTATTTGATGATTACAACAAAAATTACATCAGAAAGAGCGATGCAGCTTGAAGACAAGTATGGAGCTCATAATTACCATCCGCTACCAGTAGTTTTGAGTAGAGGTGAAGGCGTTTATGTATGGGATGCTGAAGGCAAAAGATACTACGATTTTTTATCAGCATATTCTGCAGTTAATCAAGGACATTGTCATCCTAGGATTGTTGAAACTATGATTGAACAAGCCAAAGTATTGCACTTAACTTCAAGAGCATTTTATAATGATGTTTTAGGAGAATATGAAAAGTATATTACTGAATACTTTGGTTTTGATAAGGTTTTACCAATGAATACTGGTGCAGAAGGCGTTGAAACTGCTATGAAAATAGTAAGAAAATGGGCATATAAGAAAAAAGGAGTACCTCAAAATCAAGCTAAAATTATCTTTGCAAAAGATAACTTCCACGGTAGAACAATATCAATAATTTCTGCATCTAATGATCCTGAAGCTAAGAATGATTTTGGTCCTTTTACTCCAGGTATATTAAGCGTAGAGTATAATGATATCGCTGCTCTTGAAAAAGAATTAGAAGATCCAAATGTAGCTGCATTTATAGTTGAGCCTATTCAAGGTGAAGCTGGCGTAATGGTTCCTGATGAAGGATACTTAACTAAAGCACTTGAATTGTGTAGGTCTAAAAATGTATTATTTGTTGCTGACGAAATTCAAACAGGTGTTGCAAGAACTGGTAGAATATTAGCTTGTGATCATGAAGATGTAAAACCTGATATGTTGATCTTAGGTAAAGCATTGTCTGGTGGAGCTTATCCTGTATCTGCAGTATTGGCAAATGATGATGTTATGATGTGCATCAAACCAGGTGAACATGGATCAACTTATGGTGGTAACCCAATGGCTTGTAAAATTACCATGACAGCATTAGAAGTTGTCAAAGATGAAAATTTGGCTGAGAATGCTGAAAGACTTGGGAAACTATTTAGAGAAGAATTACGTAAGATAGATTCTGATATGATTACCTTGGTTAGAGGTAAAGGATTGCTAAATGCAATAGTTATTAAAGAAAGAAATGGTAAAACTGCGTGGGATGTTTGTTTAGAGCTAAAAGAAAATGGCTTGTTGGCAAAACCTACTCATGGAGATATCATTCGTTTTGCACCTCCACTGGTAATTACTGAAGAGCAGATTTTGGAATGCGTTTCTATTATTGCAAAAACAATCAAATCTTTTGAATAGTCTTATTAAGGATAATAATAAAAAAGGGTGATCATTGATCACCCTTTTTTATTTCCTGATTGTTAACTTAAAATTATATCGTTGCAACCATAACTGCTTTAATGGTGTGCATTCTATTTTCTGCTTCATCAAAAACAATGGAAGCATCAGATTCAAAGACATCTTCTGTAACTTCCAATCCGTCTAAACCGAATTTAGTGAAAATTTCTTCTCCAACAGTAGTTTTTCTATTATGGAAAGCTGGGAGGCAATGCATAAATTTTGCATCCTTATTACCAGTTAGTTCCATTACTTTTTTATTAATCTGATAAGGTTTCAATAACTTAATTCTTTTTTCCCATACTTCATCAGGCTCTCCCATAGATACCCATACATCTGTAATAATAAAATCACAATCTTTAACCGCTTCAGCAACATCTTCAGTAATGTTTATGTTGGCTCCTGATTCTTTAGCAATGGCATGAGCCTTTTTAACTAATTCTTCTTCAGGTTGTACTTCTGCCGGTGCAGCAATTCTAACATCCATACCCATTTTAGCACCTACAATAAGCAAAGAATTTCCCATATTATTTCGTGCATCGCCTAGATATGCATATTTCATATCTTTTAGTTTCTTATCAGAATGCTCTTTCATAGTAAGCAAATCGGCTAACACTTGGGTAGGATGATACTCATTAGTTAGACCATTCCAAACAGTAACTCCGGCATTTTCTGCCAATGCTTCAACAATTTCTTGTCCAAAGCCTCTATATTCGATACCATCATAAAACCTACCCAGCACTCTTGCAGTATCTTCGATAGATTCTTTTTTCCCCATTTGCGATCCGGTTGGGCCTAAATATGTTGTAGTTCCACCAAGGTCATGTGTTGCAACTTCAAAAGCGCACCTGGTTCTTGTTGATGCTTTTTCGAATATCAAAGCAATATTCTTACCTGCGAATACAGGTTTTGATTTTCCTTTTTTCTTGTCTTCCTTCAATTTTGCTGATAATGACAACAAATATTTAATCTCATCTTGAGAAAAGTCTAATAAAGTGAGTAAGTGCTTGCCTTTAAGACCTTTTTTAATAGTAGCTTTTTTTGAGTCTTTCATAAGATTTAGTACAATTATTTAGTTAACAATTTGATGTTTCCCCTAGTCGTATTTCATAGTAATTTTAGTACCATAAGTTCTATCTTCGAGCTTATTGGATTTAGTGATTATACTTTTATCTCCACCATTCTGAATAAATTTAAGAGCCGCTTCTATTTTCGGTTTCATACTTCCCTCACCAAATTCTTCTGATTCCAGATGGCGAAGTGTATCAGTTTCATCTAAAAATTCTATAACTTCTTGATTTTTATTCCCATAATTAAGATATACATAAGGGACATCAGTCAATATATAAAATTCATCAGCTCCAATTCTTTGAGCCAATAGCGAAGATGCCATATCTTTGTCGATAACACCTTCAATAGGATGCAGCATTCTATTTTCGTCTTTATATACTGGTATTCCGCCGCCTCCAACAGTAATAACAATTACACCTTGTTTAGCCAGTTTTGCGATTGAAGTCCGGTTAAATATCTCTATAGGCGTTGGCGAAGCAACCACTCTACGATATGAGCCTTTCTGCTTAGCCGTTTCTTTAAATATCCATCCTTTAGATTTTTCTAATTCATCTGCTTTTTCTTTAGAATAAAACTGGCCTATTCTTTTACTGGGATTTTTAATAGCGGGATCATTTTTATCGACTATGACCTGAGTTACCAAGGTTAACACGTCTCTTTTCAATCCATGTTTCTTTAATAGATTTCTTAGACTCCTCTCTATCATATATCCAATACCGCCTTGAGAATCTGCAACACAAACATCAAGAGGCATCTGCGCTATATTATAAAGTTGCTCACCGGCTTCATTTCTCATAACAATATTACCTACTTGAGGGCCATTTCCATGGGATAATATAATATTATAACCATCCTTTATCATATAAACAATATTCTCTAACGATTCCATTACATTATTCTCCTGTTCGTCGATAGTTCCTTTTTGATCACTTCTGCTAATGGCATTACCACCAAGGGCAATAACAGCTAATTTTTTCATATTGTTAATTTTAACTAAGAAATAAAATAGAATATTTAAAATAGCCGATAAATGTATATTATTTTTTCCATTTTTATCAATGGAAACAGTAATATATTTTGTTAATGAGAAATGCTTTTTTGGTGGTTTGATTCGTAGATGATTAGTTTTAATCCAGATTTATTTTGTCAAATAATTGGATATCCTTTCACGAAAATGGCACAGTAACTTTGTATTATATGTTTGCAGAAAACAGGCGTGGGGCATCATGAAGATGTCTTAAGAACCTTGGAAGAATATGGTTTTAAAATAGAGAATATACTGAACTACAGAAGTGCATAGGATGAAAATGATAAACGTTACCTTATAATGGGTCAATCAGCACATGATTCCTTAACTACCATTCAACTTGAATCACTTAATAAACACTGCAAAATTGTAAGCGGTGACATAAATACAATAGAAACGTGCGGAGGTGGCAGTGCAAGATGTATGATAGCGGAAGTATTTTTACCTAGAGTTTAATTTTTAACAGTTTTGCCTCGAGGTAATTCAATATAAAATTTACTACCCATATTAACCGAGCTCTCCAACCAAATTCTTCCATGATTTAACTCAACAAGCTCCTTACAAATGGTAAGACCCAGACCAGTTCCTTTTTCGTTAGTCGTTCCAATAGTAGTAAAAGAATTGCTTTTAAATAACTTTTCTTGATTCTCTTCTGAAATACCAACACCAGTATCTTTGATATAAAACTGGCATCTTCCATTAATTACCTGATTGGAGATGGAAATTATATCACCTGAATCACAAAATTTTACAGCATTGGTAATTAAATTTTGAACTATAATTTCAACCATACTTCTATCGGCATATATTGTATCTGCAATGGTTTCGTCAACCATTACAATTTTCTTTTTCTCAACCTTTTGCTCAACAAGTTTGATTTTGTCCTGAAACACCTCTTGAATGTTGAAATACTCTGGTTTTGGTTCTAACGATTCCATTTGGGACTTGGACCAGTTTAATAAATTAAACAGGAGCAAAGAAGCATTATCTGCGTTTTCACTTAATTCCGGAACTAACTCATTGAATTCCTCACTGCTTAAGCTACCTTCCTTTAATAGATCCATAAAAGCCTTAATTGAAGAAACCGAATCTTTTAGGTCATGCGAAACTATTGAGAATAACTTGTCTTTTACTGCATTAGTTTCCTCCAGCTTTTTTGACTGAATTAAAATAGCTTCGTTTTTCTCTTGGATCTGTTTATTTTTTTCTTCCAGCTCTCGCGTGTATTTAACACCGCTATTGCGCTTCAAATAAATTAACAACAGAAAAGTACTAACTATTGCAAAAGCACCTAATAGAATATAAGAAATTAACTTAAGCTTATTTATTCGTGCTATATTGGCGTCGTCCTTTATTTTTTGTTCTTCTAATAATTTTTCATTGTTGGATTCAGAATTATAATCTGTTTCTTCTAATCCAGCACTAATATATTCACGTTTAAAGACCTTATCCTTAAGATTTTGGTATTGACGTTGCCACATGAATGCATTTTGAAAATTACCCTTTGCAGAATCGAGCTTCATGTTCAATTCGTAATTACGTAGCAATTCGTTTTCGTCATTTAAATCTTTGGCTATAATAGTAGCTTCTGTTAATTGACTTTCTGCCAAGTCAAATCTTCTTTTCACTAGATTCAGTTGAGCCAATCCATTTAATGCCTGCAATAGTCCTTCTTTGTTTTGAATTCTTCTATTTAATCTGGCACCTGCTACAAGATTATTTGCAGCTTTTAAATAATCTTTCGAATTCAGGTATTCCTGTCCAATTTTTGGAAGTATTTCACCTCTCAACTCAAGATTATTCCCACTGGCCGCAAGAAGCAACAAAACTTTATTATAATAAGAAA
>CAYTSL010000003.1:27725-30133 GCA_964440415.1 uncultured Flavobacteriaceae bacterium | reverse complement strand
AGTATGTTTTCGTTTTCCTCTCCTAAATCCTCTCCAAAGGAGAGGACTTCTTTGGTGCTTTTTTTCATATTGTTTATTAATGAACCCATAACAGTTTCTTCCCTTTGGGAAGGTTAGGATGGGCTTAATATCTCTTTTAGTTTTTCTACCATTCTATACACATCCTCAAATGTGTTATAAAGTGGAGTTGGAGCGCAACGAATTACATCTGGCTCTCTCCAATCAGTGATAATATGAGCATCAGTTAATTTTTGATGTAAACTTTTATCAGCATTTTTAACTTGAATGGATAACTGGCATCCACGTTCTTTAGGATTTGAAGGTGTAATAATTTTTATTTTATCATTGTTCAATTCATTGATTAAAAACTCGAAATAACCAGTAAGTTTAATCGATTTTTTTCTTAACGCATCCATTCCAACTTCGTTGAACATATCCAAAGAAGCCTTAATGGCTGCCATGGATAAAATTGGAGGATTACTTAATTGCCACCCTTCGGCTCCAGGAATCACATCTAAAGGTTGTCGCATATTAAATCGTGTTGCTTTGTTATGACTCCACCAACCTGCGAAACGTTTTAATTCTTTATTGTAAGCATGTTTTTCATGAACGAACAATCCTGCTAAACTTCCTGGACCTGAATTCAAATATTTATAGGTACACCAGGCAGCAAAATCGACTCCGGAATCATGAAGTTCTGGTATAATATTTCCTACTCCATGGGCTAAATCGATGCCAACCATACAATTTTTAGCATGACCTAATTCTGCTATTTTCTTTAGGTCAAGATATTGACCAGTATAATAGTTGACACCTCCAATTAATAATAAAGCGATTTCATCACCTTGATCTTCTAAAATATATTCTAAATCTTCAATATTCAGTAATTCTTCACCTTTGCGTGGTTTCCATTTTATCAAGCCTTCATTAGCATCAAAGCCATGAAATTCTAATTGTGTTTGTACAGCATACCTATCCGAAGGAAATGCATCACTTTCAATAACAATCTTATATTTTGTTTTTGTTGGTTGATAAAAAGATACCATTAACAAATGTAAGTTGGTTGTTAAGGTGTTCATAACCACTACTTCAATAGGTTTTGCTCCAACAATTTTTGCCATGGAATTTGTTAGATATTCATGGTAAGGCATCCAAGGATTTTTGGCTTCAAAATGGCCTTCAACACCCAAATTCGCCCAATCTTCCAACTCCTGATTGATATAGTCTTTTGTAGATTTTGGTTGAAGTCCCAAAGAATTTCCTGTAAAGTATAACCATTCGTTCCCTTTTATATCTTTAGGAATATGAAATTGGGTTCTATAGTGTTTTAAATCATCAAGTTGGTCTTGTTGCTTGGCATAGTCAAGACCTAGATTATAATCAGACAAATTATATTATTTTGGTTTCTTTCAAAATTAACGATTTTTATTGCTGATAACAACTAATAATAAAATTGTAATTTTATTATTAAATCAATTCTAGATAATGTCAGAACTCAACAAATATTTTGAAGTTAACAAAGCTACTTGGAATGAAAAAGTAAAAGTTCATGCTAAAAGTGATATGTATGATTTAGAAGCTTTCAAAAAGGGTAAATCCTCTTTGATGCACTATGAGTTAGATGCTCTAGGTGATCTAAAGGGTAAGAGTTTACTGCATTTGCAATGTCATTTTGGACAGGATACGTTGAGCTGGAGTAGGTTAGGAGCGAAGTGTGTTGGAGTTGATTTAAGTAACGAAGGAATTAAGTTGGCACAAAAATTAAATGAAGAGTTAAATCTGGATGCTGAATTTGTATGCTGTAACGTTTTGGATACTTCAAAATATGTAAAGGAAAAGTTTGACATAGTTTTTACAAGTTATGGTGCTATTGGTTGGTTACCTGATTTAAAACCGTGGGCCCAAATGATTGTTGAACGATTGAAAAAGGGAGGAACTTTTTATATAGTTGAATTTCATCCAATCGTTTGGATGTTTGATTATACCGAAGGAAAACCGATTATGAAATATGGGTATATGCAAGATGAAGTTATTTATGAGGAGTATGAAGGAACCTATGCTAATCAGTCATCTAAAATGATGAGCAAAGAATATGGATGGAATCATGGTTTAGGTGAATTAATTACTGTCTTAACAGAAGCTGGGCTACATATTGATTATTTAAAAGAACATGACGAAAGCCCCTACAACGTGTTACCAGATCTAATAGAAACTAAATCTAGCAATTATGTTACCAAAGATAAATTGTATCCCTTAATATTTGAGATTAAAGCGAGAAAGCTTTAGTGATTCTCTTTTAAAATATCTGGAAATTTAGCTTGAAACTTCTTTAATCTTGGAATGGATACGCCTTGAATGTATCTGTTTTCTGGGTGTAGTTTTTCGTAGTTTTGATGGTAATCTTCTGC
>CAYTSL010000003.1:24249-27625 GCA_964440415.1 uncultured Flavobacteriaceae bacterium | reverse complement strand
ATTGTAAATAACCTCTACAGCTTCTGCATGTCCTGTTCTACCTGTATTACTGGCATCATAAGTTGGATTTTTAGTGTGACCACCAGAATATCCGTTAATAACCTCATCAACGCCTTTCACACTCTCGTATACAGCTTCTACACACCAAAAACAGCCACTTGCAAAATAGGCTCTTGCCAAACCATTTTCTAGAGGGACTTCAACTGGATTTGCATTTTGTACAGCAAGTTGTTTTGTATTATTCTGAGCCTGATTTTGGCAGCTAAACAAAAAGATCAATATGAAAATGGTTAGTAATGACTTAATAGAATACTTCATGTTTTAAGTTTTTTTGTTTTGTCGCATTAAAATATAAAAGCTTAATTAAAACTTTCAAAAATTAATCATAAAAAAAGCCTTTACAATTTGTAAAGGCTTTAAATATATTGTTTTGCTTAAATTAAAGCTTAGCAAATAATTTCTTCATTTTAGCTTTTTGTTCTTCAGCCAGAGCTTCATCAACTAAAATTCTTCCACTATGCTCATCAGTAATAATTTTTTTACGAGCAGCAATTTCTGCCTGTACTTGTGGTGGGATAGTAAAGAAAGAACCACCAGATGCACCTCTTTCAATTGGAACGACAGCTAGGCCATTTTTTACATTTTTACGTATTCTATGATAAGCAAAAACCAATCGTTCTTCTATTTGCTTTTGATACTGCTCTGATTTTTTTATCAGTGCTAGTTCTTCTTTCTCCGTTTCTGCAAGAATAGCATCCAATTCACTTGTTTTATGTTTTAGATGGGTTTCTAAATCTTTCAAGCGCCCCTTGGTTTCTACAATAACTTCTTTCTTTTGCTCAATTTGAACCTGATGCTCTTTAATATGCTTTTCTGCCAATTGAATTTCTAGTTCTTGAAATTCAATCTCTTTCGTTATTGAGTTAAACTCCCTATTATTCCTAACGTTCTTTTGTTGTTCGTTATATTTTTTAATTAAAGTTTTTGCTTCTTCAATTAAGTTCTTTTTACTCTTTATTTGATCTTCAATCGCTTCTAGACTATCATCTAATTTTTGAATTCGTGTGTTTAATCCTGTAACTTCATCTTCTAGATCACGGACTTCTAAAGGCAACTCACCTCTAACATTTCTTATTTCATCAACTCTTGAATCTATAAGTTGTAAATCATAAAGTGCTCTTAAACGTTCTTCTATAGTAACCTCTTTTTTCTTAGCCATATTTAAAAATACTTGATTGGATTAGTATTAATCTTTGATAAAACGACTGCAAAATTACTAATTTTTTTTGTAAGATAGGACACTATAAGATTTTTTGTGAATTGTTCACTTTCATAATGTCCAATATCTGCTAAAAGAATTTTACCTTCTGATTTGTAGAAATCGTGATATTTTAGATCTGAAGTCACAAAAGCGTCCGCACCAGAGGCCATTGCATTGGTAATTGCAAAACTTCCTGAGCCACCTAAAACAGCTATTTTTTTTATGGGTTTATTAAGAAGGTCAGAGTGTTTTATACTCTGGCAATTAAAAGTAGATTTTAAGGTCGATAAAAAAGTTAGCTCATCAATCTCTTTTTCCAGTTCTCCTATCATTCCCATTCCAATGGTTTGATTAGAATTTTCTAAAGTAACTAGTTCGTATGCCACTTCTTCATAAGAATGAGTTCTAAAAAGTGTATCTAATACTTCCTGTTCTAAATCTTTTTCAAAAGTCAATGAAACTTGAACTTCAGCTTCAAAATGGGTTTCTCCTTTTTGGCCTTTAGTTGGATTTGACTTTTCATTACCTTTAAAAGTTCCAATACCTTCAACATTAAAACTACAATTATGATAATTACCTATATGCCCAGCTCCAACCCTAAACAAGGCATTTCTTAATAATTCTGCCTCACCTTTTGGAACATAAGTAGTTAATTTTTTAATTGTGTTGTTTTTTGGAATTAAAATACTTCTGTTTTCTAGATTTAGTTTTTCACAGATCATATTGTTTACTCCAAACTGAGAGTTGTCTAATGCAGTATGAATTGCGTAAATGGATATTCCGTGTTGAATAGCTTTTAGTACAACCCGTTCTACATATGTTTTACCAGTTATCTTTTTCAATCCTGAAAAGATAATAGGATGGAAACTCACTATTAAATTACATTTGGTTTGTATAGCTTCATCAACTACTTCTTCCAGTGTATCCAAGGTAATAAGTACTCCTGTCACTTCGTTATTTCTATCTCCAACCAGTAATCCTACATTGTCGAAATCTTCAGCATAGGCCAAAGGTGCTAATTCTTCTAAATGGTTAATTACGTCTTGAACAATCATATTAAATTTTGTTTACTGTCAAAGATAAAATAATTACATTCGCTCTGATGAAGGTTTTAAGAAAAATATTTTTTCCATTTGTTCCAGTTTATTACCTAGTATCCAGTCTTCGTAATAAATTATTTGATTTAAATATTTTAAAATCTAAATCCTATAATATTCCTATTATTTGTGTTGGTAATTTGAGTGTTGGTGGAACAGGAAAAACACCTATGATAGAGTATTTAATAAGGTTACTAAAAAATGATCATTCTATCGCAACCTTGAGCCGAGGTTATAAAAGACAAACCTCTGGTTTTTTATTAGCAAACAGTGAGACTAAAGTTGGAGAATTAGGAGATGAACCGTTTCAATTTCAATATAAATTCAATGACATTTTAGTGGCTGTAGATGAAGATAGGCAAAACGGAATTGAGCACTTATTGGCCTTAAATAGTCCTCCTGGTGTAATATTACTAGATGACGGATTTCAACATAGAAAAGTAAAGGCTGGATTATCAATTTTATTGACTCAATATAACAAGTTATATATAAATGATATGGTTTTGCCAACAGGAGATTTAAGAGAATCTAAAAGCGGAGCAAAACGAGCAGATATAATTATTGTTACAAAATGTCCTAAAGAGTTAGATGATCTAAAAAAAGAAGTGATTAGGAAGAAGTTAAAGTTAAATTCAAATCAAAAACTTTTCTTTAGCTTTATTTCTTATCAAGACACAATTTGTAATTTAGAAAAGAGTATTCCAATTGATAATTTAGCTTCTGTCCATTTTGTACTTATTACAGGTATTGCCGATTCCAGACCTTTGGTAGATCATTTGAAATCAAAAGGTTTGACCTTTGATCACATTAATTTTAAAGATCATCACAATTTTAATGAGAAAGACATTGATAAATTTAGGAACCAAGAATTGATTCTAACAACTGAAAAGGATTTTATGAGGCTGCAAAATAAATTAGATAGCTCAAAACTATACTATTTACCTATAAAAACGGAGTTTTTAAATGGAGGTGATTTTAATAAAATGATAAAGCAGTTTGTGCTTAAGTTTTAGCCGTT
>CAYTSL010000003.1:0-24149 GCA_964440415.1 uncultured Flavobacteriaceae bacterium | reverse complement strand
ATGGAGGTGATTTTAATAAAATGATAAAGCAGTTTGTGCTTAAGTTTTAGCCGTTTCTTTTTTTTCCTTACCAATTAGCTCAATAAATAATTTCTTCTCGAAGTCTTCTTGTTTAAATGGTTTAGAAATAATGTCGTCAAATCCGGCGTCATCAAATTCTTGCATTTTATCCTCAATAGTAACTGCAGTAAGAGCGAAAATGGTGATTTCCTTATCAAATATCCTAATCATTTTGGTAGCTTCTATACCACTTATTCCCGGCATATGGATATCCATTAAAACAACATCATAATGCTCGTTTTTAACTTTATCTACTGCATCTTCACCGTTATCAACTAAATCACAATTGAGCTTCATTTTATTAAGGATTTTCTTGGTGATCATTTGATTGATCTTATTATCTTCAACTACCAAGATTTTAATACTGCTCAACTCTATTTCGTTAACATCTTTGAAATAATTTGTCTTTTTGACCTTAATTTTTTCATGAGAATGCAACAGAGGTAACTCAAAATAGAATGTGGTCCCTTTACCCAATTCACTCTTCAAATAAATTTTACCTTTAAATAAATCTATTAATCCTTTTACAATAGATAATCCTAGGCCTGTGCCACCATACTTCCTGTTAATTTGAATAGAACCTTGAGAGAAGCTTTCAAATAGGTGTTCTTGTTTTTCTTCTGAAATCCCTATTCCATTATCTTCAACTTCAAACTTAATTTTATAATCATCTCCATTACTATCAATTTTTGTTAGTCTAACCCAAATATCACCATCCTTGGTAAATTTTATAGAGTTACCAACTAAATTCATTATTATTTGAGATATTTTAACCTGGTCAGCATTATATACTTCAGGTAAATTTTTATCAAACTCTAAATGAAGTTTTACTTGATTATCTAATGCTGAATTCCTTAAAGCAGAAAGTACATTTTCAATTTTTTCCTTTAAATTGAACACTTCCGGTTCAATATTAACTTTTTCTGCTTCAATTTTATTTAATTGCAGAATGTCGTTAATAAATACCAATAAATATTCTCCTGAAAACTTTAATGACTTTAAGTGATTAACTTGAGCTGGTTTAGGATCTTCATCCAGTAGCATATTTGTTAACCCGGTTACTGCATACAAAGGAGTACGAAGTTCGTGAGTTACAGTGGATAAAAAGTTAGCCTTTGTTCTAGATGCCAATTCTGCTCTTTCTTTTGCAATCACTAAATCTTCATTTTTCTTATACAACATATTATTTGTTCTGGTCCTAATGTTGTTGTTTTTATAAAGAGAAAGAGTTAACAAAGATAAAATCGTTATTAACGCAATACTTAAAAGCGAAATTAGTTGTGTTAAGTTACCTTCTTTTTTCAACTTGTTCATTTCTTCAGTTTGACTATCAAGTAATTTCTGAGTATCACTGAATTGATATTGTAATTTGGATTCTGCATCTAAATTGGCACTTTTTGATTCGTATATGGAATCTTTTAAATTGATATGAAATTTCAAATAATCATTAGCTAATTTAAAATCTTCAGTGCTTTGATAAATATCGCTTAATATCAAGAAGGCTTCATTTTTTGCCTCTTGATAATGAATTTGGTTAGCCAATTCTAAACCAGCCTCTGCTTTTGACCTTGCCTTATCAAAATTGCCCATGTAAAATAGAGCCTTTGCATTATTTATAAGGGCAAAACTTTCTGTACCTTTCTTTTTATATTTTTTTGAAAGGGCAATTGATCTTTCAAGACCAAGAGTCGCTTTTTTGTATTCCTTAAGTTCAATTAATGAAATGGCGCTATTAAGTAATACTTCGGCAACGTATTCATCTAACCCTTCCAATTCAGAATAACTTTTAGACGATTGATAGCTGTCTAAAGCTATTTTATGCTCATTTTTCTTTGCAAATACCATTCCTTGCACATTATAAGTCTCTGCAAGATTTATATAATCCTTGGTCAATCTTTGAATTTCAAGTGCTTTATTTACTGATGATAAGGCTTTGTCATATTTACCAAGTGTTAAATGGATTTTAGCTATTTTGGTATGAATTCTTCCTTCACTTTTTTTATCATCTATTTGATCGGCAATATCAAGAGCTTTTTGCAAATTCTCTTCTGCAATAAAAAAGTTACCCCTGTCTACATCTAATTCAGCTTGACCAATATGGAAATTTATTGTTTGGGAAAGGGCCTTAATGTTTTGATTTGGGTTTTCTTGAGCAAAAACACAAACACCATAAAGTAGAAAAAAGGCTAATATATACTGTTTTACTTGGGACATTCTTTAGCTAAAGTAATAAATATTTGTTTAATTCCTCGACAAAAGTGATGATTTTTACGATAAAATGCAAATTTATTATGAATTTATATAGAAAACCCCTCTACAAAGCCTAGCATTATTATTGCCAATTAATGAATTGGAGTTAAAGCCCAGTTTTTTAGATAGTTATAAATGAGAAATTATTTATTTACTCTAAAATGATTACTAAATACAACAAAAGCTTAATTAATATGTTTCTGTGCTTTGTATGAGGAACGCACTAATGCACTACTCTCTACGTGGCGAAAGCCTAGTTCTAAACCTATATTCTTGTATTCTTCAAATTGATCGGGCATTATAAACTGTTTAACAGGCAAGTGTTTTTTAGATGGTTGAAGGTATTGACCTATTGTAACAACATCAATTTTAGCATTTTTTAGATCATGCAAGGTTTCTATAACTTCATCTCTTGTCTCGCCCAGACCAAGCATTATTCCGGATTTTGTACGTCTTTGACCTGAATCTTTTAAATATTTTAGAACACCCATGCTTCGGTCGTATTTAGCTTGTATCCTAACTTCACGTGTCAACCTTCTCACAGTTTCAATATTATGCGACACAACTTCAGGAGCAACGTCTATAATCCGGTCAATATGTTTAGTAATTCCTTGAAAATCAGGTATAAGAGTTTCTAAAGTAGTTTCCGGATTCATTCGTCTAACTGATTTAACAGTTTCTGCCCAAAGAATACTACCCATATCCTTTAGATCATCTCGATCTACACTTGTAAGAACAGCATGCTTAATATTCATGATCTTAATAGATCGTGCTACCTTTTCCGGTTCATCCCAGTCAACAGATTCAGGTCGTCCCGTTTTCACTCCACAAAACCCACATGATCTAGTACAAATATTACCTAAAATCATAAAAGTAGCCGTTCCTTCTCCCCAACATTCTCCCATATTTGGACAGCTACCAGAAGTACAAATAGTATTTAGTTTGTATTTATCTACCAGACCTCTTAACTCCGTGTACTTTTTGCCCGTTGGCAATTTCACTCGCAACCATTTTGGTTTGGCCTGTCTGTCGGGTAATATATTTGAAGACACCTTTGTTTCCATAAGCAATTTTAAAGTGGCAAAGATACAAAGTAATATTATAAATAATTCTTACAAAATTGTTAAGTACCAAATACTGAATCCAATTAAAAATAGAATACCCAAAATACTAAGGATATGAAGACCAGTACTTGGACGCCATTCTTTTGGAGTAAAACGACTACTTATTAGTCTATAATTAACTATTGCATAGAAAGGAGCCGTAATAAAAGAAAGAACTGTTGCTGTTTTAACCAGCAAACCCATTTCTGATATAAAGAACAATAAAATTGAGATTGTTCCTAAAGTTAAAATAGCTATCCAAAACTTGTAGCCATTGGCAAAATTCTTTTTTAATAATAATTGAGTTGTTTTATGCATGGCTCTGGGCGAGGCATCTAACGTTGTGAGTGTAGTACTAAACATGGTTGTAAAAGCAGCTATACCAATAATTACATAAGCCCAATCACCAAGACTTTTAGTGTACATATTTATTAACTGACTTGAAAATCCGGATGCAGAAGTACTAAAGGTTTCACTACTGTTGTACATGACCAACGAACCGAGACTAACAAAACCAACTCCCAGAACAATTGTGCTTAAATAGCCTATGTTAAAATCAAACAGAGCAGTTTTAGTTTTTATTTCTATATATTTTTTCTTTTCAATGGACCAAAGCGAGTGCCAAACAGAAATATCTAAAGGTGCGGGCATCCATCCCATAAATGCTATTAGAAAGGCAATTCCAACTTCATTACTTGGAAGAATCTGTTTAAATGAAATTGAGCTCGTTGTGTCCTTAAATGCTAGAAATACAGCAAATAAAGTGCTTATTGTTAAGGTTATAATAATCACCTTCATTAAATTATCTAGTAGTTTATATCTGCCAAGAATTAATATTGAAACACAAACAACTAATATTATTACACTCCAGATCTCTGTGCTTAAGACACCTCCAAATAAGGTGCTTGCAATTCCTGCAGTAACAATTGTCACTGCAGTTTGAATAGTGAACATAGTTGCAAATGTTAAAACTAAATATATCACTAAAACACCTTTTCCTAATTTATTATAACCCTCAAGAAGACTTTCTCCCGTGGCACCAGCATACCGAGGTGCGTATTGAAAAAAGGGATACTTAAATAAGTGTACCAGAAGTAATACCCAGATTAATCCAAAACCAAAATCGGCTCCAGCTCTGGTTGATTGCACTAAATGTGACACACCAATTGCTGCTCCAGCAAATAGCAAACCTGGCCCCAGTTTCTTTAATTTAATCGACATTATTTTTTTTGAAGGATTTCGGCCAGAAGTTTTTTGGCTCTCAATAATTTTACTTTTACATTGTTTATTGGCTCGTTTAATTCTTTAGAGATCTCTTTATAACTAAATTCCTGAAAAAAACGAAGATTTATTACTTCCTGATAGTGTGGCTTCAGTTTTTTGATATCCTTTAGTAATTTCACCAGATTTTGTTCGGTTATAATTTTATCTTCTGGTGATGGAGAAGTGTCTAATATTTCAAGAACCTTTTGTTCGTTTTCATTGGAAAGATCCTCATTTATTGATTTTTTCCTTTTTCTGATAAAATCAATATGAATATTCTTTGAAATAGTGATTAACCAAGTCTTAAATTTATATTCTGGATTGTACGTATCAATTTTGTCAAAAGCTCTTGAAAACGTTTGAATAGTTATGTCTTCGGCATCATTTTCATTTTCTATTCTTTTTAATTGGAAACCATATACATCATCCCAAAAAGTGTCAAGTAAAAAACTGAATGCTTTTTGATCATTATTCTTAGCTTTTTTAATAGCTTCCTTTATTTCCAATGTTTCGGTTTTGATATAAGATTAGTTATAAAGATAGAGAATTGAAAGAAAACTAGAAATAATTCTAAAAAAGGAGTTAGAATAATGAGATCGGTTTCATTTAATTTCTTTGATGCAAATCCTACAATTAAATATTTTAGTAGTATTATGAATACAAACAGTGATAAAACTGCAACAAGTTTAGTTTTCATTATCATCAAAAAAATCCCCAAGACCCAGAATAAAATTTGCGATGAAAAGAATTCTGCTAATAATAATTTGTGCAAGAGTTTATAACGGTGGGCAGTAGATACATGTCGCCTTTTTTGTTTGAACCAGTCCTTTAAGTTTGTTTTAGGAATAGATCTTGTAAAACTGTAGGGTGAAAAGCAAATGGATGTATTACTGGAAGTCGCTACACTATTTATAAATAGGTCATCATCACCAGAATTGATATTCATGTGATCTACAAAACCATTAACTTTATAGAATACATCTTTTCTGTAAGCCAAATTTCTTCCAACTCCCATATAGGGCATTCCAAATTGCGCGAAGGAAAAATATTGAATGGAGGTTAACAAGGTTTCAAAACGTATTAGTTTATTTAAAAATGATTTTTTCACCTTACTATAGCCTCCATAACCTAAAACTATAGTTTTTTCATTACTAAACTGACTACTCATTTCCTTGATCCAGTACTTTGATGTTGGTTTACAATCGGCATCAGTAAACAACAAATAATCGTTTTTAGCCACCTTGATCCCTAATGTTAAGGCATATTTCTTGTTGGCCCAAAAAGCTTCGTTATTTTTTACATCTACTATTTTAATATTGTCATATTTCGACGCAAATTGTTCCATTACTTCTAGTGTGTTGTCAATAGAGCCATCATTTATTAGAACTATTTCAAAATCGGGATAGTCCTGTTTGGCAATTAACGGAATAAATTGTTTTAAGTTTTGGGCTTCATTTTTGGCGGAAACCAATACAGAAACTGATATATTTTTAGGAGTTGATTTTTGGAGTTTGGAAAACGCAAACCTCCTAAAAATTACAAGAAAATAAGCAACTTGAATAAGAACTACAACCAGGAAAATGTAAAAAACTATATCCAGATAGGTCATTTAGTTTAGGAATCATGCGGTTCCTTACAATCCTTAAATTGATCTGGTGTTTTACCACAAAAACCACAGGATTCACCTTCTTTATTTAAATAAGGACTTTGGCTAGCACAAGTGCCTGCAAATTTACCATCTTTTTTCAACCAAATTTTTATTGCAATGCCTGCAATTGCCAGGGATAATAGGACTAATGTTATTAAAAAAAGTTTCATTAATGGTAATTTTGGGCAAAGATAATGCTTTAGTATGAAACAAAAAAGTTCCCAAAATGGGAACTTTTTACTAGTTTTTTAAATAGCAGACCTAATTATTATTCTGCAATTTTATATTGGCAACAGAGTTCTCAATTGTAGCAGTTTCATTACCACCTTTTGGTTCGATAGTAATTTCAAACGCAAGAGCATTTTCTGTATATGGTATAGTTCTAAGATCTGTATTCGCAGCATCTAAAATGCCTAAATTAACCATTTCATCTTGTAATTGTGCCCACATTTGATAACACTGTTCTTCTGGCAGTTGTGGTAGTGATACTATCTCGATCATTGAGGTTTTTTCCTTAGGGTTAATATATGCGACTGTTTTTAAGTTCTTCGCACGTCTATTACCCCTTATGATATATTTTTCGGTTTCAGGATTATTAAGTCTCATAAATTGTTGCATAACACCTTCTAACTTACTATTTGTATCATCTATATCACTTCGCAGATCAAATATTTCTTCAACTACAATTAGGTTCTCATCTATAAGTTGTTGATTCTGAAAGAAAAAGAAGGTTGCTGTTGTAGCAAAAAGGATTGCCGCGGCACTGGCTGCAACACTATACCATATAGACACTCTTTTTGTATGTGTGTGTAAATGGACTACTTTATTTTCATCTAAAGATTCTAAAATAAAATTCAGTGAATCTTTAGGTGCATCAACTGCATTTAAATCTGCAATGATTTCCAGATTATCTTGCAATAATTCATATTTGGATTGTACTTCGGGATATCGAAAAATAAAGTTTTCTACTTTATCATTTTCAGCATCATTTGTATCTCCAACCACGTATTTTTCTAATAGACCTGATTCTAAAAAGGAGTAAAGATCTTTCATAATTAGTTGTTTAAAATTCCAATACTATGCATTATATACTTTTTTTAATTCTCTAAGTGCTATTTTAAGTCTTGACTTAATTGTACCTAGAGGTATATCTAATTCATCGCTTGCTTCTTGCTGGGTCATTCCTTCAAAAAACAGTGCGTTAAGTACAGTTTTGTACTTCTGTTCTAATTTATCAACATGTTGTCTTAAATCAATAACATCTTGATTTAAGCTAGGTGTCGATACACTATATACGTTAGAACTTTCAATTTGGATTTCTCTACTATTTCTGTTATTAAAACTTCTAAGCTTGTCAATGGACGTATTTTTAGTAATTCTATAAAGCCAAGTAAATAGTTTTGCCTTTTTGGGATCATACTTATGGGAATTCTTCCAGATCTTGATAAAGCTCTCCTGCAAGGCATCTTTGGCCAATGCTTCATCTTTGGTTATTTTTAGAGCAACTCCAAATAAAGAATTGGAATAATTATCGTATAACAGAGTCAAAGCCTTTTTGTCTCCATTTTTCAACAATTGAATGATATCCTTTTCTATTTGGGTTCTCATAGTTCTATTTAAAATATTTTAACAAAACTTTATGATCATGTTAATAATCTAAATACCTATTTGTATCGTAGATAAGGTATAAGTTTAGTACCTAAACTAAGGTACTAAAATAAACATAAATAATATTAGATAATTGTTCTTCTAGGAAGATTGATTAATAGCTTTTTCATAAAAAATGCAATTATCTAATAAAAAAGCCTTACAAATGTAAGGCTTTTTATATTTTATGCTTCTGCTAAAGTTCCTTCGGCTAATCGTTTCATATACGACTTAGCGTAGGTGTATTGAATTATTGGCTTGAGAGATTCTCTTACTATAGCAATGTTATTTTCGTTAACGTAGAACATATAATTAAAATAACGTCGTAAAACAATCAATGCTGTATGGATCACTACCAGTGGTATGTGATTTTGGAAAGCTAAAAGCGAGTCCATTTTACTAACTTTATAATTAGTAATTAAGAAGAAGAGATTCTTGTCATTAAAAAAGTAATTTGCTAAATATTCCTTGCTTGAACCTTTTCTATTATCAACCATATCCTCTAATGTTAGGTTGTCTGCATTAAAACCACTTATGTAATCGACCAATTGCTTAACTGATAATAACTCTTTAGACGATTTATTCATTACAAATACACAGTTATGAATATCAATCAAAATCCATTTACCTAATTCCTCAGCATAGAATTCATTAATAGAGTGACCTCCAGCTTGTCCTGGGACACCAATTCCCCATTCTCTAACTTTTATGTCATTTATGATACAAAAATTTATAAATACTTGGGCATAGTCACTACAAACACCTCCTTTTTTATATCGCATCGTAATGTAACTATCCTTCGAGGAATAACCCAAACCAGGACCTCTTTTAAAGAATGTATTAAAATGTTCGGCGATTTTAATTACCTTGACTAAAGTAGATAACTTCTGTTCTGACTCTGTTAAAGGGTTGTCTTCATGAAAAATAGAATGTATATCCTCTTTTTTATTGTATGAATTGTAATTTTCCTCTCTGAATTTAGAAAATCGTGGTTCTTTTGTAACCATGAACCATCTGGCCTTCATCAAAAATGGATGACGCTTAAGCGTATATTTAATTTTGTTTATTAAAGATTTCATTTAATTCGTCTAAAGGAGGGAATCATAATTAATCATAAAACCAATCATTACAATTAATTACCTCAAAAGTATAAAATGCTTTACGTAGACTATAAAGAATTAGTTGAATTGCCCAGAAATAAGTTAAATGGGGATTTGAACTGATAAGCAGGAAAAAATTCGGTTAAATGAAGACTTAAATCACATTAACTTCTGCCTCAAGGTCTATATTAAAAATTCTTTTAATAGTCTTTTGAATTAGCTTTGATAAATTGAAAATATCATTGCCATTTGCAGATCCATAATTAACCAATACTAATGCTTGATTTTTATGGACACCGTAATCACCAAATCGTTTCCCTTTAAATCCAGCTTTTTCAATAAGCCATCCTGCTGGAATCTTTATTTCTGTTGGAGAAACTTCATAACTTGGAATTTCGGGAAAATTAATTTTCAAATCGGTAAAATGGTCTTCTGAAATAACAGGATTTTTAAAAAAACTTCCACTATTTCCTATTTCTTTTGGATCTGGTAATTTGCTCTGTCTTATTTTTATAACAGCATCTGAAACATCCTTTAATGTAGGATTATTGATTTTACTTTTATTCAATTCACTATGAATTGCACCATAAGATGTATTGAAATTATGGTTTGCTTTACTCAGTTTAAAAGTGACATTTGTTATAACATATTTCCCTTTTCCTTCGGCTTTAAAGAACGAATTTCGGTAACCAAAATTACATTCCTCTTTAGTGAAATTTATGGTTTTTAAAGTTGCTAGTTCAATTGCTTCACAACCCACAAAAACATCTTTTAATTCGATACCGTAAGCTCCTATATTTTGAATTGGAGCGGTTCCTACATTACCTGGAATTAAGGACAGATTCTCTACACCGCCAAAATCATTCTTGATACACCATAAAACAAAATCATGCCAATTTTCACCTGCTTGAATTTTTACAATTACCTGGTCACCCTTTTCATCTAAAACTTCTTTACCTTTATTGTTTATATGCAAAACAAGTGCATTTATATCTTTTGTGAGTAACAGGTTACTACCTCCTCCCAATACAAATAGTTCAGAATTCCGATGTTTTTTTAATACTTCTATTAATTCAGCTTCAGATTTAATATCAACGAATTCCTTTGCGTAAGCTTTAATTCCAAAAGAATTATAAGGCTTTAAAGATATATTTTCGAGTATTGTCATTAAGACTTATATTGTATTAAAGCTTGTTTTAATATTTTAACCGAGGCAATTAAATCTTCTCTTTTAAGCACATAAGCAATCCTTACTTGATTTTCCCCTAGACCTTTTGTAGAATAAAATCCCGCAGCAGGAGCAACCATTACTGTTTCACCATTTAAACTAAATTTTTCTAGTAACCACTGTGAAAAATCATCTGCATCTTTAATAGGTAATTCGGCAATGCAATAAAATGCCCCCTTTGGATTAGCGACTTTCACTCCTTCAATACTTTGTAGTTCTTTAATCAAGGTATTTCTTCTATCTACATATTCCTCTATCACATCGTCAAAATAGCTTTGAGGAGTCTCTAACGCCGCTTCACTAGCAATTTGAGCATAGGTAGGTGGACTTAACCTTGCTTGAGCAAATTTTAGAGCTGTATTAATTACTTCAGTGTTCTTTGAAACAATACAACCTATTCTAGCTCCACACATACTATATCTTTTAGAAACAGAATCTATCATAATGGCATGCTCTTCTAGTCCATTAACTTCCATAATTGAGTGATGTTTTTGGCCATCATATACAAATTCTCTATAAACCTCATCAGCTATTAAAAACAAGTTATGTTTTTTGACAATTTTTGAAAGTTTATTTATTTCATCCTCACTGTATAGGTATCCTGTAGGATTTCCAGGATTACAAATTAAAATAGCTTTGGTTTTTGGTGTTATTAACTTTTCAAAATCTTCAATAGGAGGAAGAGCAAAATTATCTTCTATTTTTGAAATTACAGGAACAACTTTTACTCCTGATGCAACAGAAAAACCGTTATAATTTGCATAAAAAGGTTCAGGAATGATCACTTCATCTCCTTGATCCATAATGCTTCCAAATGTGAATAATAAGGCTTCACTTCCTCCAGTGGTTATTATTATGTCATTAGAAGAAACGTTAATGTTATTTTTTTTATAGTAAGCAGCAAGTTTAGTTCTATACTCTTCAGAACCTTCTGATCGACTGTAAGCGACTATTTCTAATGTGTTATTCTTAATAGCATTCAAGGCAACTTCAGGCGTTTTAATATCCGGTTGACCAATATTTAAATGGTAAACTTTAATTCCTCTTTTTTTCGCATCTTCGGCATAAGGAACCAACTTTCTAATTGGGGATTGGGGCATTAATTTACCTTTATTTGAAATAGATGGCATATGTATTTATTTAACACTACAAAGTTGAGAAAATTATCTTAAAGTTTATTTAATTTTTCACTCCAATTAGCATATTTGATATAAAGATTTGTAAATTGAAGTGTAGACCTTACAAGCTTCCAATTAATGAAGATATTAATCCAATTTATTTTACTCTTTTTTATAACATTTACCAGTTTTTCTCAAGGTAAATTTGTCCTTCAAGACAATAAAGAAAGTGATAAAATAAGATTTAAATTAATAAATAATCTAATTATAATTCCCGTAGAAATAAATGGGGCGGAATTAACATTTTTGCTTGATTCGGGAGTTAGAAAACCTATAATCTTTAATTTTTTAAATTCAACAGACTCACTTGCCATTAATGATCCAGAAATTATTTATTTACGTGGTTTAGGTGGAGGCGAACCCATAGAAGCCATTAGATCCAGAAATAATATTGTTAAAATAGGAAATGCCATTAATATAAATCAAAGCTTATTTGCAATTTTTAACGAACGTTTCAATTTTGCACCTAGATTAGGCATACCAATTCATGGAATTATTGGTTATGACCTGTTCAAAGATTTTATTGTAGAAATCAATTATTCCGCAAAATATATAAGACTAAATAACCCATCAACTTTTGAATATAAAGAATGTAAGAAATGCGAAACTTTAGGATTGGAATTTTACAATAGTAAGCCTTATTTTAATGTAGATTTAATAATAAATAAAAAACAAGTTCCTGCGAAACTTCTGATAGATTCAGGAGGGAGCGATGCATTATGGTTATTTGAAAGTTTGGAGGATGGCATTGTACTTGATAAAAAGTATTTCGATGATTTTTTAGGCCATGGATTAAGCGGTAGCGTATATGGAAAACGATCTAAAGTAGATAAAGTTTTGATCAAGGGTTTTGTTTTAGAAAATGTAAATGTTGCTTTTCCAGATTCTTTGTCTATTGTTTATGCAAAAAAGTTTGAAGAGCGCAATGGAAGTTTCTCGGCTGCATTACTTAAACGTTTCAATATCATTATGGATTACCCAAATTCTAAATTAACAATTAAGAAAAACAGATACTTCAACGAGCCATTTAACTACAACAAAAGTGGTATTGAATTGGAACAAAGCGGAATTCGTGTTATAAAGGAAAAAGAATCTAGGATCAATCTGGAAGGTGGTGATGGTTTATCAAGTGATAATAGTGGTACTAGAATTGTATTCGATACTAGATTTAAACTTTCAGTTAAGCCCGCATTTAGAATTGTTGAATTAAGAAAGGATTCTCCGGCAGAAAGAATTGGGTTGAAGATTGGAGACGTACTCCTTTATATAAATAATAAGGCTACATACAACTATAACTTACAAGAGATAGTATATTTTTTCTATGGGGAGACCAATAGTAAAATACGTCTTAAAATAGAGAGAAAAGGTGTGCCAATGACATTTGTCTTTAGGCTTGAAAGTCCCATAAAATAAAAAGTCTTCCGATTATGGAAGACTTTTTATTTATTAACCGTTATTCAATACTATTGTTCCAGTATGCTTTTTTCTTTAGCTAAAACACTTTTGTTATCTGGATTGATTACGTTCCCTTTTATTTTTAAAGCTACCGTAGGAGTTTCGGCATTAGATAATACAGTTATAGTCTTACGTATAGGCATTACCCTTTTTGTATCATATTTCACTTGAATTTCTCCCATTTCACCTGGCATTATTGCACCATCTGGTTTTTTCGGAACCGTGCAGCCACAACTAGAATTCACTTTACTTATTATTAAGGGTGCATCTCCAGTATTAGTAAACTCGAAAGTTCTAACGCCATCGGCACCTTTTTCTATTGTGCCATAATCTATGGTAGTCTCTTTAAATTCGATTTTTGCTAGTTTGTCTTGCGCAAAAGAGCCAAAACTAACTATACTAATAAGTAATATTGCTATTAATTTTTTCATCACTATCATTTTTAATTATTTGTAAACATAATTACTTTTTCTACAATCTGCAAAAATATTAGACGTAATGCACATTGACTTTTTTTGAAAGTTGCTTAAAACTGACTAATTTTTTTTCAGAAACATAAATATAAGTACTTTTGCAGCATATATTTCAAAAACTATTCCAAAGTATGAACATTCCATCAAAATATGAAGCTAGTAAAGTGGAAGACAAGTGGTATGAGTATTGGATGGAACATAATTATTTTCATTCCATTCCCGATGATAGAGAGCCATATACTATTGTCATTCCACCACCTAATGTGACTGGTGTTTTGCACATGGGACACATGCTTAACAATACAATACAAGATGTGTTAGTAAGACGAGCTCGTTTGTTGGGTAAAAACGCATGTTGGGTTCCTGGTACAGATCACGCGTCTATCGCAACAGAAGCCAAGGTTGTAGCCAAGCTTAAAGATCAAGGAATAGATAAAAATGATCTTACTCGTAAAGAATTTTTGGAACATGCTTGGGAATGGACTCATGAGTATGGAGGCGTTATTCTGGAACAGTTAAAAAAACTAGGTTGTTCATGTGATTGGGAACGCACTAAATTCACTATGGATCAAGACTTAAGTGAATCAGTAATAAAAGTTTTTGTGGATTTGTACAATAAAGGTCTTATTTACAAGGGATTTAGAATGGTAAACTGGGATCCTGAAGCTAAAACGACCTTATCTGATGAAGAAGTGGTTTATGAAGAAAAGCAGGGATTATTGTACTATTTACAGTATGATATTGCTGATAGTGCGCAAAAAGTAACCATTGCTACAACACGTCCAGAGACTATATTGGGTGATACAGCGATTTGTATTAACCCAAATGATGAACGCTTTACTCATTTAAAAGGTAAAAAAGCCATTGTTCCTTTGTGCAATCGTGTAATTCCAATTATTGAAGATGATTATGTAGATATTGAATTTGGAACAGGATGTTTAAAAGTGACGCCTGCGCATGATACAAATGACAAAGAATTAGGAGAAAAACATAATCTTGAGGTTATCGATATTTTTAATGACGACGCTACTCTAAATAGCTTCGGACTTCAATATGAAGGTAAAGACAGATTTGTAGCTAGAAAAGAAATATCTAAAGAGTTAGAAGAGAAAGGTTTCTTATTAAAAACGGAGCATTACGTTAATAAAGTTGGTACCAGTGAACGTACTAAAGCCGTTATTGAACCTAGGTTAAGCGATCAATGGTTTATGAAAATGGAAGATTTGGTAAAACCAGCAATCAAATCGGTTTTAGAAGATGATGAGATTAAATTTTTTCCTAAAAAAATGGAAAATACGTATCGTCATTGGGTAGAAAATATTCGCGATTGGAATATTTCACGACAACTTCGTTGGGGACAACAAATTCCAGCTTATTATTTTGGTGATAGAAAGGACGACTATGTTGTTGCCGAGAGTGCGGAAGAGGCATTGAATCTGGCTAAAGAAATTACTAAAAATGAAAATTTAACCGCTCTAGATTTAAAACAGGAATCAGACGTAGTTGACACTTGGTTTTCGTCCTGGCTATGGCCAATTTCTGTTTTTGATGGGATTAGAAATCCTGAAAATAAGGAGATCAATTATTATTATCCTACAAATGATTTAGTTACTGCTCCAGATATTATTTTCTTTTGGGTAGCACGAATGATAATTGCCGGTTACGAATACAGAGATGAGAAGCCGTTTAAGAATGTCTATTTTACAGGTTTAGTTAGAGATGGACAAGGGAGAAAAATGTCTAAACAACTGGGAAATTCTCCAGATGCATTAAAATTAATTGACCAGTATGGTGCTGATGGAGTAAGAGTAGGGATGCTGCTGTTAAGCTCTGGTGCTGGCAACGATTTGTTGTTTGATGAAGAAAAATGCCAACAGGGTAGAGCATTTTCTAACAAAATATGGAATGCTTTTAGATTGATAAATGGTTGGGAGGTTAATGAGACCATAGAGCAACCAACCTCCAGCAAAATAGCAATTGAATGGTTTGAAGCCAAGTTCCAGGAAACATTGGCTGAAATTGATGATCATTTTACTAAATTCAGGATGGCAGATGCTTTAATGTCAACCTATAAGTTGATTTGGGATGATTTTGCATCTTGGTTGTTAGAAATTGTAAAACCAGCTTATCAGCAACCTATTGATGCCGTAACATTTAAAGCTATTATTTCAATTTTTGAAAATAATTTAAAAATCTTACATCCGTTTATGCCATTTTTAACCGAAGAGGTATGGCATTACATATCTGAAAGAAAACCCGAAGAAGCTATCATAATTTCTAAATGGCCAGAAGCAAAAAACATTAATAAACAATTGATTTCTGAATTTGATTTTGCCAAAGATGTGGTTTCTGGAATACGAACCATAAGAAAAGAAAAGAACATTTCATTTAAGGACCAAATTGCATTTTCAGTCATTAATAATGAAAAATGCAATACTACTTTTGATATGGTTATTTCTAAATTAGGTAATCTTGAAAGTATTGAGTACACTACTGAAACCATTGAAGGTGCCTTGACCTTTAGAGTAAAATCTAACGAGTATTTTGTGCCAATTCTAGGCAGTATTGATGTAGAGGCAGAAATTAAAAAGTTGACGGAAGAGCTGAATTACACAGAAGGGTTTTTACGATCTGTGCAAAAAAAATTGTCTAATGAACGGTTTGTAGCAGGTGCGCCTGAACAAGTTGTAGCAAGTGAAAAGAAAAAAGAAGCCGATGCTTTGGCTAAAATTGAAACCCTTAAAGCGAGTTTATCAAGTTTGAATTAGTAGTGTCGTTTAACCTTTAGATGCAACACATTTACTTTAAGATGCACTGTCAGCGTAGCTGCACAGATTAAAGTTCGCCTTTGGTGAGTTCCCAAAAATGTACGAACTGTTGGTGTTTGCAATTACTCGCACTATAATTTATATATTTTGTTGGCATTTCGTTTTTCTGCGCCAAACGATTAAGTTAGTTGTCGATTCGGAAAGTTTTTTTATCCTTTCCCACACCTTTAATTGTTAAGGACTTCCACTCTTTTGGAAGAATAGGGTTTTTTTGAATAATTCCATTATCCGTAAATTCCAGTCCACCAAAACCAAACAATACACTTTGTAACATTCCACCTGCACCAGTGGCAAAGTATGAAAAATTAGAAGTTGCTACCTCTGATAAAGCACCAAAAGGAGCTTGTTGATTAGGTACGTAACTTTCTTTGAAAAGACGATAGGCATTAGATGAGTCACCTTGTCTAGCATATAATACTGAAAAAATAGATTTTCCCATTGCAGGACCTTCTTTGGACAATTTTGGCTCGTAATATTTCAAGTCTTTAAGTATACTTTCTTTATCACTTACAATATTTAGGGGAAATGATAAGAGGTTCACATCTGCCTGTTTAATTATTTCTCCATTATAATTTTCGTGTTCTTTAGTTGTACCATCTTTAAGTTTTAGAATTTTTATTTTTTTGGATACCGCTTTCCATTGTGGGTTAGGTACAATTCCAACTTCTACGGCTGCTTTCGTAGCAAATTCTAAAGCAGTAATCGCAGCTCCATTAGTAAAAGCGTTGTCATTAACATTTGGTGCAAATTCATTAGCCCCAACAACATTATTAATAGAGTAACTGCCGTCGTTATTTACAGTAACGCGGCTTACCCAAAAATCTGCTACTTCTTTCATTAAAGGATATCCTTTTTCGACTAACCATTTTTTGTCTTTAGTAACACGGTAATAGTTCCAAAAAGCAATTCCAATATCTGCAGTTATGTGATGTTCAAATGGACCTGTAAGTGCAAAAGGTGGCGTTGCCTCCTCTCCAGTATCATCACTCTCCCAAGGAAACATTGCTCCCTGATAACCATAATTTATAGCTCTCTTTTTTGCAGGATCTAAACGGTCAGAACGATAATTAACTAAAGAGCGAGCAATATCTTGATTAAACATTAGCAACGGTGGAAACATCCAAAGTTCAGTGTCCCAAAATATATGACCGTTATATGGAACTTGTAAGGAGAGTCCCATTGGAGCTATACTTAAATCGGAATCTCCACGACCAAAAGCATATAAATGATATAGCGCTAGACGAATGTCTTGTTGAGATTGTAAATCGCCTTCAATAATTATATCTCCTTGCCATAATTCATTCCATAGCGATTTATGTTGTGTTAAAAGGACGTCTTTGGAGTTTAACAAATTGAAAATTACCATTCTTTCAGATTCTGATTTTGGGTCAGAAAAATCCTTGGTAGTGCATTGAGCTCCAGTCCACGCAAAATCTAAATTTTCATTTTTCTTCAGGCTATAATCAAATGATAATGTGTTTTCATAGTCCGAAATAATATTGTGTATTAATTCTGGTCTTTGATTTTCTCTAGAGGAATTAATTTTGTGCCATATGAATGTACCTGATGTGCTAACAAGGTGTTTGCCAAATGGACTTTTTGCAACTGATTGCAATATTGGCATAGTGGTTTCTACATCTTTTAATATTTGAAAAGTATTTACTGGAGTTTGATACTCTTTTGGAATTAGTATTTTTCCTGAAACCTTTACATCGATATCTTTAGTGGCCAGTACACTAATGTCTATATATCCAGTATACTGCAAATTACGAAGGGCGTATAGTGCACAAGATATTTTTGCTTTGTCTTTATAGTCAAAATTTGTGGTCAAGGAAGCACTTTTCATATCCATTGTTTGATGCCAATTAGTGATATTATCTTCTGTGATTTTTTCACCATCAATATACATATCAAGGTTTCCAAAATTCATACCATGGAGAATCTGACTTACTTGTAAATTCGGGTCGACGTCATAGACATTGTTTAGTACAACGTGCTGTATTTGAAGTGGTTTTGAAGAGGTCAACATTCCTATTCTACCATTTGCAATAGCAATTCCTGTATAATCAGAATTTTCTTTAGTACTTATATGCCAACCGTCATTTTGAGCAGTCAGAATTGAATTTGAAATAAGGAATAATAGTAAAAGTGTTTTTTTCATTACTGTCTGTTTTTTTAAATGAATGCCAACTCAGGGTTAAACGTAGTTCAACTTAGAGAATGAAAAGATAATAAATTCGTTAGACAATAATTTGAATAGATACCATAAATTAAGTTTGGGAATTCAAATTATTGGTTATCACTTAGTCACGTTGCAGTCGTGACGTTAATTGTCGAATTTATTGAATTGTGAATTCGAGAAGTTGGACCAAATTACTTTTAACCAACGATGTGTCACGTTTTAGCTCGAAGCTCGTCGAAGGCGATAATTATAAGACAATCACTAAGCAGTAATTTGGTTTAACCCTGGGATGTAACACATTTACTTTAAGATGCATTGTCAGCGTAGCTGCGCAGATTAAAGTTCGCCTTTGGCGAATGTGTTGCATTGCTTTGATATGGAACGTTTCAATACCGAAACAAGTTCAGCACAAGTGTTTTATATCAGTAGTTAAACGAAGTTAGTTGTTTTTTCTTACAAAGTCAATAGTATTGGAAGCCCTAGTACTATTTCCTATACAAAAAATAATTGTTCACCAAATCAATATATTTTTGTTTGGCTTCATCTTCAGTAATATCCTCTGATTGAAATAGGGCATTGGTTTTAAATGCATTGATTATGGGTTTCTTGCTACTTGGTCTCCCATAGTCGTTTGTGGCTTTTTTGTAGTAAGCATACAACTTTAACAGCACATCTGCAGGAAAAGGCTCCGTATATGCATTAATATGCGCTACAGCTTCTCTAAATTCTATTTCTAACGCTTCTGAATTCATTACATTTCTGCAATTACTGTTAATCCTCCCTTGACCTTTTGATCTAGTTTGACTTTAATTTTAGTATTTAAAGGTAAAAATAAATCTACTCTTGAACCAAATTTTATAAATCCTGAATCGGCACCTTGAATAGCAATATCATCTGTTTTTGCATAGTTTACAATACGTCTTGCCATGGCTCCTGCTATTTGCCTGTATAGAACTTTACCGTAAACTTCGTTTTCCACGACAACAGTTGTTCGTTCATTTTCTTCGCTAGATTTAGGATGCCATGCAACGAGATATTTCCCAGGATGGTATTTGCTAAACAGCACGTTTCCATTTATTGGGTAACGAGTTACATGAACATTTAAAGGTGACATAAATACACTTACTTGTAAGCGTTTGTCTTTAAAATATTCTTTTTCAAAAACTTCTTCTATAACAACTACTTTTCCATCTACAGCAGACAATACTTGTTTGTCATTCAATACTGTATTTCGTTTTGGATTTCTAAAAAATTGAGCAATCAAAATAAAGAGTATCAAAAACAATATGAGTAATGAATACTTTAACAAAATTAATTCGATGAAAAAATCCGTGACAAGGCTAAACCCTAATAAAAGAATAAAAGAAATAACTAATATTTTATGTCCTTCTTTATGAAACATATTTTAATATTCTTAAAAATAAATAAATAAAAGGAGCAGCAAAAATAATGCTATCTAATCTATCTAATAATCCACCATGACCAGGCATAATAACACCACTATCTTTTACTTCAGCTTGACGTTTAAATTTAGATTCTATTAGATCTCCAATAGTTCCAAAAACACTTATTATAATTGCTAAAATTAACCAGTTAGTGAAACTTAAAGTATGGGTATATTCAAAAATAAAATAGCTGGCTACACACGAAAAGAATAACCCGCCCAAAAAGCCTTCAACAGTTTTTTTAGGAGATACGCTTGGGAATAATTTTTGTCGACCAAAATTTTTCCCAATGAGGTAGGCAAATGAATCATTAACCCAAATCAATATAAAACAACCCAAAAGAATATTAGGGTTGTAATCAACATAATAATCGGCAATAAGAACTAAAAAAATAAAACCACTTGCTAGGTAAAATGTGGTAATAATAAATCGTTTAGATTGAAATAAAGGAATATTCTTTTCTGAAAACAGATCCTTAATTAGAATTAACAGGACAAAAATTGTTATGACATGTAATATTTGAGTGGCTTCATCAAATCCTTTATTGGTATTCATCACATTTTGCCAGAATCCAAATGCGCCATAAAGGAGTGTGAAAATTATAAATGGTAAGAAACTCTTAAGCTTAATAAGCTTATTAAATTCAATTAAACAAATAATCCCAAATACAAAGAAAAGTGCAATTATTGCGTTTTCAGAATTAAGTGACAACAATAAAAGCGCGATGTATAAGGCACCGGATATTGCTCTAATTACAAGTTCTTTCATTTACTATAGATCTTCTAATAGCAGTAAATATAAGTTTTTTGTACTACTACCATAACTTAAAAAATCTTTATCTTCTTTGTTTTTAAAGTGCTTGATGGTAGTAATATTAGTAGGGATTTTATTCTTATTCTTGTTTTTAATAATTCGTAATCCTTCACCAATATTTTCAACAAGTTGACTTGTAGTAGCATAGATCACAAAATTTAATGGAAGTTCTGTTAATTTTTTTTCAGCAATTTGATTAGAAGATATTAAGATAGATCCATCATCTGCGATTAAATTTTCACAAGTCAGTAAAAAATAAGCAGCTTCAGAGCCGTTTTTTGTAAAATTTAAATTGTAGTCCTTAAAAAGATCTTTGATCCTATCGTCAATAACCATGACTTTTTCTTTATCCCAATTATTTTCCAAGAGAATTTGCTCAAGACTATAGAAGATTTCATCTAAATTATCGCAGTATAAGAATTTACCTCCATTTGCCTTAAAATTAATCGTAAATCGCTCATCAACAGGTATTTTGACTTCTGGCATATACTTTCCTCGACCAGAGGAAATTTCTTCTGGTATGTCCTTCGATTTTTTGCCGAAAATTCTGCGAAAAAGACTCATTTAAAGTTCTAATAATTATTCAGGCAATCCTGATTATTCCAAAGATAAAAAATCTTAAATGAAAAGAATGAAAATTGCCGATATTTCAAATTTTTGATACGGTTAAAACTAATAAACTATTCAAGAATTTTTCTTTCATGAGGTCTTTGACCGAATATTTTTTCTAAATTATCTTTAAATATTACTTCTTTGTCAAGCAATACTTCGGCAAGTTCTGTCAGTTTATCTTTGTTTTCTTTAAGAATTTTTATAGCTCTTTGATATTGTTTTTCTATAATATCGGAGATTTCATTATCGATTAATTCCGCTGTTTGTTCACTATATGGTTTTGTGAAACCATACTCATTTTGCCCAGAAGAGTCATAATAAGTTATATTCCCAACTTTATCACTCAACCCATAAACTGTTACCATGGCTCTAGCTTGTTTAGTAATTTTCTCCAAATCACTCAAGGCTCCAGTAGAAATTTTATTAAAAATTACTTTTTCTGCAGCACGACCACCTAAAGCAGCACACATTTCGTCTAACATCTGTTCTGGATGAACAATCAATCGTTCTTCTGGTAAGTACCAAGCAGCACCTAAGGATCTTCCACGAGGTACGATAGTTACTTTCACTAAAGGAGCCGCATGTTCAAGTAACCAACTTATAGTTGCATGCCCAGCTTCATGATAAGCAACTGCCTTTTTCTCCTCTGGAGTCACAATTTTATTTTTCTTTTCTAATCCGCCTACTATCCTATCTACTGCATCAAGAAAATCTTGCTTATCAACAGCTTTCTTGCCTTGCCTTGCGGCAATTAAGGCAGCTTCATTACAAACGTTAGCAATATCCGCACCTGAAAAACCTGGAGTTTGTTTTGATAAAAAGTCAACATCAAGATCTTTTGATTTTTTTAATGGTTTCAAATGAACTTCAAAAATTTCTTTACGTTCTCTAACATCTGGTAAGTCAACAAAAATCTGCCTATCAAAACGTCCTGCACGCATTAATGCTTTATCTAAAATATCTGCTCTATTTGTGGCAGCAAGAACAATGACATTTGAATTAGTACCAAAACCATCCATTTCGGTTAGTAATTGGTTTAATGTATTTTCACGTTCGTCATTGCTTCCAGACATTGCGTTTTTACCCCTTGCACGACCAATAGCATCAATTTCATCAATAAAAATAATTGCAGGTGATTTTTCTTTTGCTTGCTTAAACAAATCTCTAACTCTTGATGCACCTACACCGACAAACATCTCAACAAAATCTGAACCTGATAATGAGAAAAATGGCACTTGAGCTTCTCCGGCAACGGCTTTAGCTAAAAGTGTTTTTCCTGTTCCTGGAGGGCCAATTAATAGTGCGCCTTTAGGAATTTTTCCTCCTAATGAGGTATATTTATCCGGATGTTTTAAAAAATCCACTATCTCTTGAACTTCTTCTTTTGCGCCTTCTAAACCAGCCACATCTTTAAATGATGTTTTTACAACTGTATTTTGATCAAATAATTTGGCTTTGGATTTGCCAATATTAAATATTTGACCTCCTGCACCTCCACCTGCACCTGAAGACATTCTTTTCATGATGAACAACCAAACCCCTATAAACAATCCAAAGAAAATCAAGGTTGGGAGAATTTCTGCCCAAATACTATGTTCAGTCTTATAATTTAAAACGGTGTTTAAACTGTTCTCTCGGATTGATGTATTTATTTGGTTTTCAAAATTTTGAAGATCCCCGAATTCAAATGAATAATTTGGAGAACCAATAGATAGAAATGAAGTGCTTTTGGTTTTTTTGTGAACTTCTTTTTCTTGGGCTTCTTTTGTTAAGTATACTTTAGCTTCATATTTATTAACAATCTCAATTTTAGCTACATCACCATCTTCTAAATATTGTAAAAATTGAGCTGGGGTAGTAGATTTTATAGTTTCCATACTGCCACCAGAAAAAAGTTGAATTCCTAGGAATACAGCCAAAATTATTCCATATACCCAATATGGACTAAATTTTGGTTTTGCAGGTTTATTTTTTTTATCGTTTGCCATTAATCTTTTTTTAGTAACTAGTTTCTATTTCTGTTGTTTTAGCATCTCCCCAAAGACTTTCAATATTATAATATTCTCTCACATGTTTTTGGAATACATGCACTACAACATTTACATAATCCATTAAAACCCATTCGGCATTATTGCTTCCTTCAATATGCCAAGGTTTATCTTTTAGTTCTTTACTTACTTTTTTTTGAATGGAATTCACTATTGCATTAACTTGTGTATTAGAAGTACCATCACAAATTATAAAATAATCACAGACCATATTTTCAATTTCTCTTAAGTCTAAAATACTTATGTTTTGTCCTTTTACATCTTCAATTCCATTGATTACAGAGGCTATAAGTTGATCTGCGTTCGATAATTTTCTCGTCATTAAAATCTTTTAATTTTGTGCAAAGTTAATTTTTTTTAGTTCTTTACACTTTAAATGTTTCTTAAGATTATTATAAATCTTCAATATGCACATAATCAAACTTAGTGCCACCCATTCCACTAATTCATACTTAAGAAACAAGTGCATTAAAGAATTGGTTGAAGATTATACGGTTATTGTTGCAGATCAACAAACAAAAGGTAGAGGACAAGTTGGAACTAACTGGACTTCAGAAGCTGGTAAAAACCTAGTTTTTAGTGTGTTTAAGAATCTTAAATCATTGAATATTGAGCATCCATTTTATTTGAGTTTGATAACCTCTTTATCGATTGAAAAGGCATTAAAAAAAACGAATATTCAGCATTTAAAAATAAAATGGCCTAACGACATAATGTCAGATAATAAAAAAATATGTGGTATTTTAATAGAAAATGTCTTCAAAAGAAACAGTTTAAATTCTTCTATTATAGGCGTGGGATTAAACGTAAATCAAA
>CAYTSL010000002.1:0-33377 GCA_964440415.1 uncultured Flavobacteriaceae bacterium | reverse complement strand
TGTAACGGGTTTTTTTATTTCTACTCTTCAAAGAATTGATGTTTTGAATAAATCAATTTGGTTATAATATATTTATATTTGGTTATAATTAAAACGGTTAAGAATGTCCGATAAAAAATTATGGGAAGGTGATGATAGTTTTAAAAAGAATAGCCATTTATATAATTTTCAAAATTGGTTACGAACTCACAAAAATTTAAAATTTAATAATTATCATGATCTGTGGCAATGGTCTGTTGATAATATTGAAGACTTCTGGGAAAGTGTTTGGGACTATTTTAATATCATTTCACATAGTCCTTATAAAAAGGTGCTTTCTAGTTATAATATGCCACAATGCAAGTGGTTTGAAGACGCTACACTTAACTATGCAGAACATGTTTTTAGAAACACTAATCCGAATGAAACTGCTATCTACTTCGGAAATGAAGCAGGAGATCTAACCGAAATAACTTGGAAAAAATTAAAAGAGAAAGTAGCTTCAATGGCTGCATATTTAAAGTCTGCTGGGGTTACGAAAGGTGATCGAGTAGTCGCGTTTTTACCTAATGTGCCAGAAGCTACCATATCGTTTCTCGCAGTTAACTCATTAGGCGCTATTTGGTCCAGTACCTCTCCAGATTTTGGTACTGAAAGTGTTGTAGATAGATTTGCTCAAATTGAACCCAAAGTTCTTATTGCTGTGGACGGCTATAGTTATAACGGCAAACCATATGATAAAACTGATATAGTCAATAGTATTGTTGATGCTTTGCCAACCCTAAAAAAAGTTATTGTTCTGCCTTATTTAAACAAAAAAGCTTTAGATAATTTTCCTAAATCTTTTGTAGATATCAATTCCGTTTTTAGTTCTGAAATGCAGGATTTAACTTTTGAACCTGTAGATTTTAGTCATCCTATTTGGGTATTGTACTCTTCAGGAACAACAGGATTGCCAAAAGCAATTGTACATTCTCATGGAGGCATTTTGTTAGAACATTATAAGTATATGGCATTTCATAATGATGTTCATAAAGGAGAACGGTATTTCTGGTTCTCTACAACTGGTTGGATGATGTGGAATTTTGTCCAATCCGCTCTCTTAATGGGAGCTTCTATAGTGTTGTATGATGGTTGTCCTACCTATCCTGATTTTGAAGCCTTATGGGCTTTTTCAGATAAAGTTGGTGTCAATCATTTTGGTACGAGCGCTCCTTATTTGGTAGCTAGTATGAAAAAGAACATTCAGCCTAAAAACAAATACAACCTTTCATCATTACGATCCTTAAGCTCTACAGGAGCGCCTTTGCCTTATGAAGCGTTTGAATATGTTTATGAAAATATAAAAGACGATGTTTGGCTATGCTCTATGGCTGGAGGAACAGATGTTTGCACAGCATTTGTAGGCGGAACACCTTATTATGCTGTTCATGCAGGAGAAATTCAATGTAGAGCTTTGGGTGTGTCGTTGTTTGCATATGATGACAATGAACAGCATATTGAAGATGAATTAGGAGAAATGGTTATTGATAAACCCATGCCTTCAATGCCCATTTATTTTTGGAATGATGATAATAATAAGCGTTACAAAGCCAGTTATTTTGAACACTATCCAGGAAAATGGCGCCATGGTGATTTTATAAAAATAAACTCTAAAACAGATGGATTGGTAATTTATGGTCGTTCTGATGCTACCTTAAATCGTCATGGAATCAGGATTGGAACCAGCGAAATTTATAGAGCAGTAAATAAAATTGAAGAGATTGAAGATTCGCTTATCGTGAATTTAGAACTCGATGAAGGAAAGCATTACATGCCTTTATTTGTAAAAATGAAAGGTGTTCTTGAATTAAATGATGAAGTAAAAACCAAGATTAACAATCAATTAAAAAAAGAATATACACCAAGACACGTGCCAGATGAGATTATTTTGGTTGATGACATTCCTTATACCATTAGTGGTAAAAAAATGGAAGCCCCAGTAAAGAAAATTTTATTAAAAATGCCTTTGGACAAGTCTATTAATTTTGATTCTATGCGAAATCCGGAATCTGTTGAATTTTTTATTGAATTTGCGAAAGGGATTGGTTAGGTTTTAATTATTCTCCTCCTTTATCAAGGAGGAGTGGATTCATTCCGACGTTACGGAATGAATACGAGGTGGTTTAAAAACCCTTCCGTCTTTAATTTCTATGAAAATTAAATCCACCTTCCCTTAAAAAAAGGGAAGAAGTTTTTCATGAATTACATATCCAATTCATCTGGCCCATATTCAATTACAGGTTGATCTATTTGGGAATCATCACCTTCTGTACCGCATTCTACTCTTATAGATAAGTTAGCAGGCTCTTCAAAATCCTCTATAGAAATGTTCAACTCCTCATCTGCATAACAACTTTTCATATACATGCCCCAAATAGGTAAAGCCATAGAGGCGCCTTGACCATAGGTAATGGTTCTGAAATGAACTGCTCTATCTTCTGCACCTACCCAAACTCCAGTTACCAAATTAGGAACCATTCCCATAAACCAACCATCACTTTGGTTTTGTGTGGTCCCTGTTTTTCCTGCAATTGGATTAGTGAATTGATAAGGATATCCTGTAATAATTTCTTTAAATTCAGGTCTGTACTTTTCTGCACCCGATGTTCTAAGTCTTGTTCCAGAACCTCCTAGGGTTACACCTTCTAATAACTTAACTGTTACATATGCAGCTTCTTCACTTAAAACGTCTCTGCTTTCAGGTGAAAACTGATATAAAACCGTATCATTTTTATCAACAATGCTTATAACCATTACTGGTTTAGTATAAACACCTTTGTTTGCAAAGGCGCTATAGGCAGCAACCATTTCGTAAACACTTAAATCTGGTGTGCCCAAAGCAATAGAAGGCACAGGTAAAATCTCTGATTCTACTCCTAATTTTTTTACTAAATCGACTACTGGTTGCGGCCCAACTTTATCCATTACTTGTGCCGTTATAGAATTAACAGAATTCGCTAAAGCATTCTTCAATGTTCTGACACCGCCATACTTTTCTCCTGAATTTTTAGGACACCACTCTTCTGTATTGCCATATTTCATCTTTTCAATGCAAAATGGAATGTCTGGAAGTTCATCGCAAGGTGATAGGTGTAACTGATCAATTGCGGTTGCATAAACAAATGGTTTAAAAGTTGAACCTACTTGACGTTTTCCTTGCTTCACCATATCATACTGGAAATGCTTATAGTCCATTCCACCGACCCATGCTTTTACATGTCCAGTTTGCGGATCCATAGACATCATCCCTGGTCGCAAGAAAGACTTGTAGTAACGCATAGAATCGATTGGTTTCATAATAGTATCGATTTCTTTATTTGGTGTATCCCAGGAAAAGATTTTCATTTTTGTAGGTGTATCAAAGGATTTGATGATCTCTTTATCTTTCTTTCCTTCTTTTTTCATAACACGCCATCGTTCAGAACGCTTCATAGCACGGTTCATTAGATCTTTTATTTCTGCATTTTCCAATTCTAAGAATGGAGTAGTAGGATTTCTATTTGGTGTGTTTTGAAGAAAAAATTCTGCTTGTAGTTTTGGCATGTGTCTTTGTACTGCCTCTTCTGCATAAGTTTGCATGCGAGAATCAATAGTTGTATGTATTTTCAAGCCATCACTATATAGATCATATTTAGAACCATCTGCTTTTGGATTGTTTTTAATCCAACCTTTCATGAAATCTCTCAAATATTCCCTAAAATAGGTCGCAATTCCCTCTCTATGCGATTCTGGTGTATAGTTCATTCCCAAATCTAATTGTTGAATTGAATCTTTGGTCATTTCACTTATATAACCATACTTATACATTTGTTTTAATACTACATTGCGTCTGTTTGTGACTCCTTCGGGATTTCGTCTAGGATTGTAAAGTGATGAGTTTTTAAACATGCCTACTAACATCGCAGACTCTTTTAAATCTATATCCTTTGGTTCTTTACCAAAATATATTCTTGAAGCACTACGAATACCATCTGCATTATTACCGAAGTCGTAGATATTAAAATATTGTGCTATAATTTCCTCTTTGGTGTATTGTCTCTCTAAACGTAAAGCAATAACCCATTCCTTTATTTTTTGAGTATACTTATCCAATTTTTTAGACCTAACTCCAATGAACAATTGTCTTGCCAATTGCTGAGAAATTGTACTTGCACCACCTTTTTTTCCTAAATATGCGAAGGCTCTTACAGTTCCCCGAGCATCAATTCCTGAATGGTCATGATATCTGGCATCTTCTGTAGCTACTAGTGCATCTACTAAATGCTTTGGCAATTCATCATATCCTACAGGAGTTCTGTTATCATTAAAGTAAAATTTACCAAGCGTTACTCCATCCGAGGAAATAATTTCTGTTGCAAGATTAGTATCTGGGTTTTCGAGTTGCGTGTGATCTGGCATCTCTCCTAAAGCTCCCATAGAAGCTAAAGAAAACACAAGGATCACACCAAGCAATCCAGTTAAAAAAAGTATCCAAAACCAACGTATAAACTTGGTAAAATCTGTTGAAGTTTTTGTTTGTTTTTTTGTTGCCATATTTATTTTAGACTGTTCTCAATTCTTAATCCAACATCTGTAATCCCTTCAAGATTAATAATTCCGCCTACTTTATTATTCTCTCTCATAGCATGTTGAATACTAAATTTATATTCTCCTGATTCCTGGAATACCACATTCTCTTTAAACCAAAATTTATTCTCCTTTAAATCTGAAAAACCAGTGCCTAAAAACTCCCCATTTTGTTTTGCCATTTTATACTCTAAAGTATCCGTAATAACTTTTCCGTTAGGAAATTTTGTTGCGACTATTAAAAACAGATTACTGTATTTATAATCGTTTGAATTTCTCAAATTTACAAACACGTTGTAGGCATTTGTTGAATCTGGTGGTGTTACATTAAACGTAATTATAGAATCTTTATTCCACTGATTTGGCAGAGATTGATATTCATCAAACACTCTATTAGAGTCACAAGATAAAATAACTAAACACGCAAATAATAAACCTAATACTAACCTAATTCGCATTATTTTTATTGTTTTGATGAGGTTTTTTTCTACGATTTCGGTTCTTATTATTTCTACGTTTAGATTTGCGTTTTGGACTATCAAAACGTGTTAAACTGTCCTGTCCAACAACGTTCTCAAACTCATTTTTAGTTTCTGCGATAAGCTCTGAAGCGTATTCTTCTAAACTTGCTACATTTTGTTTTTTGTTATTTAACTCAATAATTTCATTGGCTTGAGTCGTAGTTAATTTATGCCAATTGGTCCATTCCCCTTCATAGGTAAACCACATATAGCCTTGGAAAATATCGATTTTCTGACAAACTGCTTTTCCTTTTTCTGTATAAAGTTTGACATCTATTTTAGGGATCTCTTTGAGAGCATCCATATAAGCATCTAACTCATAATTTAAACAGCATTTAAGCTTACCACATTGTCCGGCGAGTTTTTGAGGGTTCAAGGATAATTGTTGATACCTTGCGGCTGAAGTACTTACAGACCGGAAATCCGTTAACCATGTAGAGCAACAGAGCTCTCGTCCACAAGATCCAATACCACCAAGTCTGGAAGCTTCCTGCCGAAAACCAACTTGTTTCATTTCTATACGTGTCCTGAATTCTCTCGCAAAAACCTTAATTAATTCCCTAAAATCTACTCGCTCCTCTGCTGTGTAGTAAAATGTTGACTTGCTTCCATCTCCTTGATATTCAATATCTGAAATTTTCATTTGAAGTTTGAGGTCTATAGCAAATTGTCTTGCCTTGACTTTCATAGCTTCTTCTTTATCACGAGAAGAACTCCAAATATCTATATCTTTTTGAGTAGCTTTTCTATATATCTTTAATACCTCTTCACCATCAATTTCAATTTTTTTACGCTTCATTTGAACCCTTACCAATTCTCCTGTAAGTGTTACCATTCCTATATCATGACCAGATTGTGCTTGTGTAGCTACAATGTCGCCAATCAATAACGCTAAATTTTCGCTGTTTTTGTAGTATATTTTTCTACCGTTCTTAAAACGAACCTCAACATAATCAAAAGCCTTTTCGCCTGCAGGGAGAGACATGTTTGCAAGCCAATCAAATACAGTTAATTTGTTACAACTATCGGTTCCGCATGTTCCATTACTTTTACAGCCTTTTGGCAGACCGTTCTTATCAGTTGTACAACTGTTACAAGCCATGTGTTTAGATATATATTGATTCTGATGAACCTGTTGATTCTCAGAAGATGATTAATAAATATAGTTCAATTTAAGGAGATTTCCACTTTCGTGGAAATTACAAACTAAATTGAATTTAGTTTGTAAAGATAAGATTATTCTATATACTTAAAAATAAAGAAATCAGATTACTAATTTAAACGGATTTCACACTAATAATCTTTACAGGACAAGCTTTAGCAGCTTTATCACAATCGTCTAAAATAAAGTCGTCATTTGATTTAATAGTAAAAAATCCTTTTTTGTCTTGAGAATGAAGTAGAACACATTTTCCGTCTTTTTTAGACATTTGAAACTGATTTGGAGCCAATTCTACACAGTAATTGCACCCAATACATTTGTTTCTTTGAAGGGTAACAACCACCATTAAGCTTCCACTTTATTTTCAACGATTTTATATAGCTTATCTGAAGGTCGTATTCTGAAGTCTAAAGGAATTGTAACGGAATCACCTTTTGTGCCTTTTTTAAGTTTTTGATCATTGACCAACATTTCATTTACTTCCAATTCTTGCGCTCCCGTAGTTGGTCCAGTTATTAAAATGGTATCACCCAGCGCAATGTCATAAGCTTCTATTTTAAACTCTCCAATCTTAGCTTTTGTGTAAAAATGCATCCCTTTACCAATATATACTTTCTTTTGGGTAGCATGAGAACCAGAACCTTTGCTCCACTCTCCTAATTTTTGGCCTAAATAATATCCATTCCAAAATCCACGATTATAAACTTTTTCAAGTTCTAGCATCCATTCTATTACTTTTTCTTTGTCATAAGTTCCATTGGAAACGCTATCAATCGCATCTCTGTAACATTTAATTACTTTAGCCACATATTCTGGAGCTCTTCCACGCCCTTCTATTTTTAATACTTTTATTCCTGCATCTGCAACTTGATCCAAAAAATCTATTGTACATAGATCTTTGGGAGACATTATATATTCATTGTCGAGTTCCATTTCAAAGCCAGTTTCCTGATCAATAACAGTGTATTTCTTTCTGCAATTTTGTTTGCATGCACCTCTATTTGCAGAGGAGTTCTGAGAATGCAAACTCATATAGCACTTCCCGGAAACTGCCATACAAAGTGCTCCGTGACCAAAAATCTCAATCTCAACCAATTTACCAGATGGTCCTTTTATTTGTTCCTTTTCTATTTGTTCTGTAATATTTTTTACTTGCCTAAGACTCAACTCTCTACTTAAAACCATAGTATCAGCAAACATTGCATAGAACTTTACAGTCTCAATATTGGTGATGTTAATTTGTGTGGAAATATGAATTTCCATTCCTACCTCTTTGGCTGTTGCAATTACCGCTTGATCCATTGCAATAACTGCAGTAATGTCATTCTCTTTTGCCTTTTTAATTAATGTTTTAACTATAGAAAGGTCGTGATCGTAGATAATTGTATTTAGGGTTAGGTAAGTGCGGACATTTTTCTCTTTGCAACGTCTTGATATTTCAGTAAGGTCATCTAAAGTGAAATTAATTGATGCTCTTGCTCTCATATTCAATTGCTCTACACCAAAATAGATCGAATCTGCACCATTATCTAAAGCTGCTTGCAATGACTCAAAATTACCGGCAGGAGCCATTAACTCTATATGTTGCATACCAATTATTTTTTTGCAAATGTACTGTTTTTATATAATAAGGGAGGTTTTAGCCAAAGACATGCATAAAAAAAGCATTTTGCTTTACAAAATGCTTCTTATAGACTAACTCGTTATTAAACTTTTTTTAATTTTCTAATCAAAAAAGTTGCCGAGTTAACCTCCATCGGCTTTACAATTGCCATTCACACTCACAGCAACTGAAACACCTAATTTCTTATTAAATAGCGTCTTTTTAAAAAATTTCATCTGTTTAAAATTTGTGCCTTGTTAAAAGGTGACAAAAATTTTATCACATTCAGGAATTCGTATAAAAAACTCCATTATCTTTTCTTTAATAAATTAATAATGAAGTTTATTTATACTCATTTCATAGCAATTATTTCCTCTAACAAAAAGTAGATGCAGAAACTATAAAAAGGTTGCGTCAAAAAAATTGTTATAAGAAAAAAGAAGTAGTATTTTAGCATGAATTAGATATAAATATAAAATGAGTAACGAAAAAGAAGCAAAATTAAAAGCCCTTAAATTAACCCTTGATAAGTTAGACAAAGCATATGGTAAGGGTACTGTAATGAAGATGAGTGATCAAGCAGTTGTTGACGTAGAAGCTATTCCTTCAGGATCTTTAGGTTTGGATTTGGCATTAGGTGTTGGTGGCTATCCAAGAGGACGAGTAATTGAGGTTTATGGGCCTGAATCATCAGGAAAAACAACCTTAACATTACATGCTATTGCAGAGGCTCAAAAAGCTGGTGGAATAGCAGCTTTTATAGATGCTGAACATGCGTTTGATAGATTTTATGCAGAGAATTTAGGTATTGATATCGAGAATTTAATAATATCTCAACCAGATAATGGCGAACAAGCTTTAGAAATCGTAGATAATTTGATTCGTTCTGGAGCTATCGATATAGTTGTGATAGATTCTGTAGCAGCATTAACCCCAAGAAGCGAAATTGAAGGAGAAATGGGTGATTCCAAAATGGGTTTGCATGCAAGATTGATGTCCCAAGCTTTAAGAAAATTGACTGCATCAATAAGTAAAACGAATTGTACTGTTATGTTCATTAACCAATTGCGTGAAAAAATTGGGGTCATGTTTGGTAACCCAGAAACAACTACTGGTGGAAATGCTCTGAAATTTTACGCTTCAGTACGTATTGATATAAGGCGATCGACTCAAATTAAAGAGGCAGATGGTAATGTTACAGGTAACAAAACAAGAGTTAAGGTGGTAAAAAATAAGGTGGCACCTCCTTTTAAAATGGCAGAGTTTGACATCATGTATGGTGAAGGAATTAGTAAAGTAGGAGAAATATTAGATCTGGCTGTAGATTTTGAAATAATTAAAAAGAGTGGCTCCTGGTTTAGCTATGATGACACGAAGCTTGGACAAGGTCGTGATGCCGTTAAAGCTTTAATAAAGGAGAATCCAGATCTCATGGATGAACTTGAAGAAAAGATCAAGGAATCCATTAAATCTAAAAAAAAGTAAATAAAAATCCCGAAAAATCGGGATTTTTTAATTTTATACGCAACCTTTTTACACCTTTTGTATCTATTCAACTACAAGAACTCACCAAATTCTATTTTAAATGAAAAAACTGATTATATTTTGTTTTATCTTATCTTCATTATGGTCCTGCTCTTTAGACGATGATTCAGATAATTTTAGTTACGAATTTGTCCCGATTGAAAGTGTTAGCATGCCAGATACATTTTTATTAGAGGCGGTTCATACCATTGAATACAATTACTACAGACCTACAACATGCCATGGTTTTTATGACTTATATTATGTTCCAGAAGATAATGAACGAACCGTTGCAGTTATAAATATTGTTTTTGACACAGATTGTGACCCACTAGAAGATAATTTAATAGAGAAAACTTTTAATTTTACACCGCTTCATACCGGAATATATATATTTAAATTTTGGGAAGGATTAGATGAAAATGATGAAGATCAATATTTAGTGTATGAAATAACTGTTGAGGAATAGCTAGAAATTAATTTAAAACAAAAGAATTTGAGTTTAGAACAACTCATCAGAAATTGTAAAAAAAATGATACTAAAGCACAAAGTCAACTATACAAGCTCTTTTCGGGCAAATTGTTTTCTATTTGCTTAAAGTACTCAAGAAATTATGCAGAGGCTGAAGATAATCTGCAAGATAGTTTTGTGACTATTTTTAAAAAAATTGAGCAATACAGCAATAAAGGTTCTTTTGAAGGTTGGTTAAAACGAATAACAATTAATACGGCACTACAGCGATATAGAGAAAAAGGTGTTTTTAATATTATTAATGAAGGGAATATAAAAGATGTATCCGTAGAAATTGAAGATGATGATATTAGTTTAGATTTTTTACTAACAATCATTCAGGAATTACCAGATAGATATCGATTGGTTTTTAATCTTTATGTTTTAGATGGTTATTCACATAAAGAGGTAGGTAAAATGTTAAACATATCGACTGGGACATCTAAATCTAATTTGGCAAGAGCCAGATTAAATTTAAAAGTAAAAATTGAAAATTATAAAGCGAGACAGCGGTCTCAATTGTTATAATGAGCGATAAAAAACATATAGATAGAATTTTTCAAGAAAAGTTTAAGGAACTTGATGCTACTCCTGACAAGGCTGTTTGGAATAAAATCCAGAAAGAACTTAATGGTGAAAAGAAAAATAGGAGAGTAATACCGCTTTGGTGGAAGTTGGCTGGAGTTGCAGCTGGCTTAATTCTACTTCTGACTGTAGGAAACTTAATTTTTAACAAGTCTGATTCGACTAATAATTTTCCAGTAGTTATTGAAAGTGATGATTCTAAAGATGAAAAATTTGAGACAACAATTACTGAAGTTGACAAAGGGAAATTTAATGAAACCTTTGAAGAAGCTATTTCTGAAACTTCAGAAAACAGCAACTCAAAAATTCAATCAGAGGATGCAATTAAAAGTAAATCCATAGTAAATAATAAAACAAAGAAAAAGAAGACTAAAGGTGACTTCAATAATGAAATTATCAGCTCAAATAAAGTTGCCAATCAAGGAAATGCAATTGCAGAATCTCCTAATAATATTTCTTCAGTAACAAAAAATGAGAGTTCAAATTCTGGAGACAATTCTAATTTAATAAGTGAAAAGACTATTCAAAAAAGGTCTGCAGCCGATGGGGCACTTGTTATTACAGATGACAATGACAAGACAACTAAAAATAAAACGTCAAAAGATATTACCAACGATACATCTGAAGAATCAATAGTCGTTGATCAAGAAGAAGAAAAAATACCATTAACCGAAGAAGTTATTGTAAATAATGAAGACATTAATGAAGAAGAAAAAGAAACAATAAACAGGTGGCAAATTTATCCAAATGTTGCGCCTGTTTATTTTAGTTCTTTAGGAAAAGGGTCTTCTTTAGATGAACAGTTTAATAATAATCCTAAAACGGGTGAATTAAATACCAGTTATGGTGTAAACGTGGGTTATGCAATTAATGATAAAATAACATTAAAAACAGGTTTTAATGCGCTGGCCTTAAGTTATGACACAGACAATGTTATTTTATATCAAAATATTGGAGCAAGTCAATCTCCATTAGCTAGATTTAACAATATAAAAGTTGATAATTCTGAAATTACCATGATAAGCGCTAGTAATGTTAGTGCCCAACAAGTGAATAGCATTTTAGGTGCCAGTTCTAAAGTAGCAATAAGCCAAAGACTAGACTATTTTGAAATCCCTTTGGAAGTTGACTATAAATTAATAAATAAAAAAATGGGAGTGAATCTTATAGGAGGCTTTAGCACATTCTTTTTAAGAAACAACGAAGTGGTTTCTGAATTTGATGGATACAACACTTATATAGGTGAGGCTACAAATATTAATGACATTAGTTATAGTTTGAATTTTGGTTTAGGATTTAATTTTCCATTATCCAAAAAAATGAGTTTTAATATTGACCCTAAATTTAAATATCAAATAAATACGTTTAATGACTCTTCGGGGAATTTCAGACCTTATATAATTGGTCTGTATACTGGATTAAATTATAAGTTTTAGGTTATTTAGTTGGTTAGATAGTTATTGCAACAGCAATGATGAAGAAAGAGCTACTCCGTGCCAGGAGTGGCTTTTTTGATATTATTATATAATTCTAATTGATTAAAAATAATAGTTCTTGCCTTATCATTTAATTGTTTAGTATCCACAATTTCCAAATTAACAGTCTCTAAGAATTTATGAATTTTAACACGCATTCGTCCAGGACCTCCACTAAAGAATATGTACGAAAAGCGTTTTTTATTATCCGCAAAAGTTAAAGGCACTATTGGAATACTATGATTAATGGCTAATCTGAACGCTCCATCTTTAAATTCATCTAATATAATTTGTACTTCTGGCACTAAGCCTTCAGGAAAGATACAAATGCTTAATCCTTGTTTTAATCTTCTTTGAGCCCTTAAAAAAACAGCTTGTCGGCTTTTAGCAGAACTTCTATCCACTAAAATACAAGTGCGTTTATAAAAAAAGCCAAACAATGGTATTTTAGCCAATTCCTTTTTACCAACGAATACAAACGGATTCTTAACAGATACTAGCATAAGCATAATATCTACCATGGATGTGTGGTTGGCCACAAACATATAACTTTTGTCTTTTTCCGGTGTTTGTTCGCTTTCAATCTTCCAGAAATAACCCATTCCTATTAAAATAAATTTTGCCCAAAAGCGTGCTATCCTAAAAAAGAATGGATACCATTGCTCTCTGGAAATAGAAATTAAAAGGATAGGAAACAATACAATTATTGGTAAAGCTACCAGAACATAAAACCAGATTCTGTAAAAAAGCCAGAAAATGTATTTAAACACAATCATATAAGCCAAAACTAAAGAAATTTATTGAGCATTATGCTAAAAAATTTACCTTTGTCATTCAGTTAAAAACTAAAAATGGCTAGAATACTTACAGGAGTACAAAGTACAGGAACACCTCATTTAGGAAATTTGTTAGGAGCCATCATTCCTGCTATAAAAATGTCTGAACATTCAGATAACGAATCTTTTTTGTTTATAGCAGATATGCACTCGTTGACTCAAATAAAAGATGCAGAAACCTTGCGTAACAATACCTATTCAACTGCTGCAACATGGTTGGCTTTTGGTTTAGATATAAACAATACCGTGTTTTACAGACAAAGTGATGTGCCTCAAGTGACTGAATTATCATGGTGCTTAAGCTGTTATTTTCCTTACCAACGCTTAACATTAGCACATAGCTTTAAAGATAAAGCTGATAGATTAGAAGATGTAAATGCCGGATTATTTTTTTATCCAATGCTAATGGCTGCAGACATCTTATTATATGATGCCAACATTATTCCAGTTGGAAAAGATCAACTACAACACATAGAAATGACGCGTGATGTGGCATCTCGATTTCATGCTAAAGTTGGTGAGACCTTTGTGATGCCAGAAGCCGAAATACAAAAACACACCATGTTGGTTCCCGGAATTGATGGTGATAAAATGAGCAAAAGCAAAGGCAACGATATTGATATTTTTATTGATGATAAAAAATTGCGTAAACGCATCATGTCTATTACAACAGACAGCACGCCTTTAGAAGATCCTAAAGACTGGAAAACCTGTAATTGTTTTGCTATTTACAGTTTATTAGCTGATAAAGAACAAGTAGAAAACATGAAAGCCAATTACGAAAAAGGTGGTTATGGTTATGGACATGCTAAACAAGCTTTGTTCGAGCTAATTATTGAAAAATTTGCAGCAGAACGTGAACGTTACAACTATTACATGAATAACCTTGATGAGATTGATAAAGCTTTAAGTGTTGGAGCAGACAAAGCTAAACGGGTTGCTAATGAGGTGCTTAAACGTGTTAGGGAAAAGGTTGGTTATTAAATAATCTCAAACAACTTCCCTGGAAGTGGTCTAATCACACCTTTTAATTCCATATTCAATAAAACACTTGCTGCTTTATAGGTTGGTATGTTGCAGTTTATTGCAATAACATCTAAGAGCTGTTTATCGTTTTCTTTTAGATAGTTATAGATTACTTTTTCTTCATCGTTAAGTTCAACAAACAGCTTTTTCTGAATAGCCGGTTTTACTTCGTCTTCCAATTGCCAATTAAGCATATAAGCAACATCTAAAGGGTTAGATAACAATTGTGCTTTTTGGTATTTAATTAAATTATTGCAGCCAACACTTTGGCTATCTGTTGTACGTCCAGGAACAGCAAAAACCTCTCTATTATAAGAGTTTGCAATATCTGCAGTTACTAAACTGCCTCCTTTTTCAGCAGATTCTATCACAATAGTTGCTTCGCTTAATCCAGCAATCACTCGATTACGCTTTAAAAAGTTTTCACGTTCTGGGTTGGAATTACTCCAAAATTCGGTTAAAAAGCCTCCATGTTTTTCTACTTCAACCACATATTTTTTGTGTACTTTAGGATACACTTGATTCAGTCCATGGGCTAAACAACCAACTGTTTGTAAATCGTGTTTAATCGCAGCTTTTTGAGCAGTAATATCGGCTCCATAAGCAAATCCAGATACAATTACAGGATCAAAAGGAGCTAAAGTTTCAACCAGTTTATCACAAAAAGCTATTCCGCTGGTTGTAATTTTCCTGGTACCAACAATACTGATTATACGTTTTTCTTTTAAATTAATATTCCCGGATTTAAATAGTAGAATTGGCCCATCAATACAATGCTTTAATTTATAAGGGTAGTCATCATCTGTAAAATGCACACTTTCAATTTCATTCTCTTTTATGAATTTTAGCTCTTTTTCTGCTTCTTCAAGATGTATCGTGTCAAACAATTCACTTAATACATTCATTCCTATGCCATCAATTTTTAGTAGATTCGATTTCTTTTCCTTAAAAATATCCTCAACAGAACCGCAATGTGAGATTAATTTTTTAGCTGTAATATCGCCTATTTTAGGTACGTGTTGTAAGGCAAGGTTATAAAGTAAATCTGTTTCCAGCATTCTGTAATATTAAATTTTAATTTGCAAGAAAGCAATTTTTCTCTTGTTAATAAATAGTTGGGTTTAAATTTTAATAGAAATCAAAATATTATAACTTTGTTTCAGTGCAATTAGAGACTTACATAAGCGATTTATTATACAGGTATGAATGTGTTGTGATTCCTGATTTTGGAGCCTTTCTGACTCAACGGGAATCGGCAAAAATTCACGAATCTACAAATGCTTTTTACCCTCCAAAAAAAGTTTTGTCTTTCAATGAACAAATTCAAAAGAATGATGGTCTATTAGTTCACTATATTTCTGATGTCGAAAAAATACCTTTTGAAACGGCATTAAATAAAATTCAAAAGAGGATCAAATCTTTAAAGTCCTATTTGATTCAAGGTGAAACTCTGACTTTTGATAATATTGGAGATATTTTTTTAAGTAAGGATGGTAAAATTCAATTTGAGCCATCTTATCATTTAAATTATTTAACTGACTCATTTGGATTATCTCAATTTGTTTCTCCAGATGTAACCAGAGAGGTTTATAAGGAAGAAGTTGAAGCCCTTGAAGAAGCTGTTCCTTTAATGATTACACCTGAAAAAAGGAAGGAACGACCATATTTACGTTACGCTGCAGTAGCATTAATTGCTTTGACTATTGGTGGTTTAGGTGTGTCTAAATTTTATGTCGATCAGATAGAAAACCACAATCAATTAGCTCAAGAACAAGCTAATAAAGAACTTGAGAGTAGAATTCAAGAAGCCACTTTTATTATTGATAATCCACTTCCAGCGATTACTTTAAATGTCGATAAACAAGAAGGACGATATCACATTGTAGCTGGTGCGTTTAGAATAGAGGGAAACTCCTTTAAGAAGGTGAAACAATTACAAAAATTAGGCTATAATGCCAGAAAAATTGGTGTCAATAAATATGGTTTACACGAAGTGGTTTATGAAAGTTTTGAAGATAGAGTTGAAGCTTTAAGAGCACTTCGAAAAATACGCTATAACCACAACAAAGCTGCTTGGTTATTGATTAAAGAGTTAAATTAATCTCCCTTTATTTACAAATTATTATCATTCCTGAAAACGCAGGAATCCACATTTCGTTTCAATTATTAATAGATTCCGAATCAAGTTCGGAATGACAGATAAATTTAATTTTTAAGTCACAGAATCGTTTATCTTTGTTCCGTTTTAAATACAAAAGTAATGCACGCAAAAACTCCTGAAGAATCTAAAACCATAATGACTGACTTGGTATTACCCAGTGAGACCAATCCATTAAATAACCTATTTGGAGGTGAATTATTGGCAAGAATGGATCGAGCTGCAAGTATTGCAGCCAGAAGACATAGCAGACGTATCGTTGTAACGGTATCTGTAAACCATGTAGCATTTAACCGAGCCATTCCTTTAGGTAGCGCAGTAACAGTTGAAGCCAAAGTATCTCGTGCTTTTAAAAGCTCAATGGAAATATATATTGATGTATGGACAGAAGATAGAGAATCAGGAGATCGCACTAAAGCCAATACAGCTATTTATACGTTTGTGGCTGTTGATGATTCTGGACATCCTGTTAAGACTCCACCAGTTATTCCTGAAACAGATTTAGAGAAACTTCGTTTTGATGGCGCTTTAATGCGTAAGCAATTAAGTTTGGTTTTGGCAGGTAAAATGAAGCCAAAAGACGCCACAGAATTAAAGGCTTTATTTATAGATTAGATAAAACCAATTAAACTTTTTAAATTATTCAGGGTCTTATAGTAAACCTAAATCGTAAACTATGAGAACTTTTGTATTTGTTTTATCGTTATTATTGGCCTTAAATTTATCATCTTGCGCTACTAGAGTAGTGACAAGACCTGCAAGTGTTACAGTAATTAAAACTCCTCCTGGACATTACAAAGTTGTAAAAGTTAAAGGGAAACGATACTATTTCTGGAATGGAAACCACTATAAGAAAACGAGACGAGGATATGTGGTTGTGAGAGTTTAGGTGATCTAAAAAATTGAAATCTAGACTTAATGAGATCCTGAAACGAGTTCAGGATGACAATCGGTAGATTGTCACATTCTATAAATCCATTCAGCAGGATTTTGAGTTTTGGCCTCTTTAAAGACACTAAAACTTAATATAGTTTCTCCGTTAGAAGAATTAGTAAAAACTTGACCAATATCTTGTTTGGTTTTTACTTTATCCCCTTTTTTAACATACACTTTAGCCAAATTTTTATAAACTGTAATATAATTACCATGCTGAATTAAAACGATTAAATTCCCTCTTTTAATAGCTTGTACTGCAAGTACTTTGCCATCGTAAACTGAACGTACCTTTGCTTCTTCTTCGGTCGCAATACGTACGCCATTGCTCTGTATGGTAACCGTTTTAACAACTGGATGTGGTTGTTTGCCATAACGTAATTTCACCACGCCTTTTTCAACTGGCCAAGGTAATTTTCCTTTACTGCTCACAAAATTAGCTGCTAGTGCTTTATCTTCCGGTGTTAATGCAAATCCAGTAGAGGATGTTTTACCAGCTTTTTTGTTAGAACTTGCAATAGCCGCTCTAATTATCTTGTCAATCTCACGATCAATTCTTCTGGATTCTCTCTGTTTATCTTTTATTTGAGAAGCGTACCTATTCACGCTTTTCTTAACAGATTTCATTAAATCTTCCTGTTGGTTAAGCTCTTTTTCTAAATCTTTTTGAGCTTTTTTATTTTCGTCTATTAATTTTTGCTTTTCTTTTTTTTGCGACAATAAATTAGTATTGGTCTCTTGTAACTTTAAAGTCCTCTCTTTTATTTCTTGCCCTTGTTTTTTCTGATAATCGGCAAATTGTTTTATATATTGTAAACGTTTATAGGCTTGTTGAAAATTATTAGATGAAAGCAAGAACATAACTTTGCTTTGCTCATTCTTACTTTTATAGGACTTCACGACCATATCTGCATAATTTTCCTTTAAAACTTTCAATTCTTCTCTCATTCGGGAAATGTCGTCCTGATTCTTATTGATTTGTCGGGTTAATAAGTTTACCTGTTGATTCGTGACTTTTATTAAATTTTTTCTGACGCTTACTTTGTAATTAACGTCTTCTACCTTGGTTATTAAAGACTTTTCTTTCTTTCTGTTTTTGAAAAGTAATTCGTTTATTTGAATGATCTCTTTTTGAATAGCCTGTTTGCGCTGTTCTAGTTCTTTCTGTTTTTGGCTTTGAGCATTTATAGTAAAACTGAACAAGAATATGAAGAAGAAAAGACCAATATGTGTTAATTGCTTAAGATTCATTTGATCTCAATTTCTTTATATCCAGATGGAATCCTAAATGGAAAACGAATCTTTTCATTTAATGCAACTGATCTATATTCTAAATCGATAATAGTTTCATCAAATTTTTCTACTGCAATTATTTTTATCGTTTGAGGTAATTTTTGTTTGTCAACTTTCTGATAATTTTTATAATCTATTTGTAGTATTCTGTTTTCATTTGGCTGAGCAAATTGTTGCGAATCCATTTTAAAATGAGACGGGTTAAGCAAATAGAATATTTCAAATAAATCTCTTTGATTCTTTGGTTGCAACAAATATGATTTTTCAAAAGTAGATGCTACAAATTCTTCTTTCTTTAAATCATATAAAGCTTCTCCCAAAAGTATGTTCTGAACTTTGTCAAAATCTAATTCAGTTCCAACAAAATCACTTAAAAGTTCAAAATCTCCATCAAAATACGTGTTGTCCAACTTATTATAAAAGCTAACTTTTTCTGGAGTGATTAATACTTTTGCCATAGAAAATGGAGCGCTCATCCAAATAGTCTTGTCTTTTTCCATTCGTAGACTAATGGTTGTTCCTTTGGATTTATCGTTACTAGAATAATCTGCTTTTACTCTCGCTGTTAAGGTCCTAAAATTGGCAATGCTCTTGGTATTGTTCTTTATTAATTGCTTCGCAGACAAATCAGAAGTTAGTTCGCCATCAGAAGATATTGTTTTAGTTGTTTTACAACTAAAGGCTAATAATATTAGTATTAGTGATATTTTGAGGCTAATCTTCATTTTTTATTCCATTAATTTTTTTGCTTTTTTAGCAAATTGATCTGCTTTCAAGCTATTATTTGTTTTAGAATATGCAGCACTTAATTGCTTATAAAAATCGGATAACATTTTATTGTCATCTATTATATAATCAATTCCATCATTCAAAATTTCAATCGCCTTATCTGGTTTTTCTAAACTATTTAAAGACACTCCACTCACCAAGTATAATACAGGTTGTGCTGGGTACTTTTCTATGGCTTCAGCGCTTTTATCGGCCGCTTTTTGATATTGATTTAAATCAATGTGAAGCAATAAAACGTTTCTTATAATACCAAAATTGTCTCCTTCGTACTTCAAGGCAGTTTCATAGTACTTTAATGCTTGTTCTTTGTTTCCTTTTTGAAGGTAATATTGAGCTAATTCAACATTGGTTTTTCCATTGTCTGTTTCGCTAACCAGTGTAGTTGCTTCCAAAAGGTCGTCTTCATAATCGGGATTATTTCCAACAAACCGAATAAAATCGGTTAACACTTTAAATTTTGAATCTGCTTTAATTTTAGAGCTTCTTAAAACTACTTTCATCGATTCTACCGCCTTGTCAGGATCATCATCATCTAAATAGAATTTATACAAAGCCAGATGCACTAATTGCGATTCTGGATTTACCTCAAGTAAAGTTTTTGCCGTCTCAAAAGCTTTTTCTTTATCTCCACTTTCACTATATCGGTAAATTAGGTTCAAATAATTTGATTCTTTATCTGGATTATTATCTACTCTTTCTTCCAGATTTTCTATTCGATCTTTTGTTTTACCAGTAGCATTATAAATCTGATTTCTCATTCTGTCGCGTTCAAAAGATACGCCTTGTTCTTCATCTATTTCATCCAAAATCTTTAAGGCAGGATTGTATTTTCTCATTCTTAAATAGAGGGATGCTAAATCCTCTTTATAATCTGGATGATACTTTACCAACTGTTTGACTGTTTTTATAGCTTTATCATAGTCACGCTGTTGGTAGTAAACGTCGTACAATTCATCTAAATACCATTCATTATCCGGCTCTTTTGATATTGCATCTTTTAAAGCATCTTCTGCTTCTCCAAAATTTTTAAGTTGCTTATAATTTTTACCCAACTCGAAATAGAGAACAGCTTCGGAGTCATCAATTTCAATACACTTTAATAATGCATCTGCAGCTCTTTGGTAATTTTCAATTGCTTTTTGCTTTAAGGCTTCAAAAAATAGTTCTTGGTATTCATCTGAAACATTGCCTAAATCATCTTCCGGTTCTTGACCTATTTGCGCAAAAATGGTATTTGGAATTAAAAAAACTCCAAACAAATAAATTATTATGTAATATTTTAATTTCACAATATGTTTTATTATTCCTGCTATGAATACGTTTCAAATTCTATTCCAAAACGGAATAATCGCCAATACTAATTTTAGTAAAATTTCCATCAAACATCACATTATTACCAATCATAGCGTTGTCTAAATTAGCATTTTTAATATTTGATCGTGTTTGTATTAAGCTGTTTTTAATAGTTGAATCTTCTATAGTACAATTTGCTCCAATAGACACATTAGGGCCAATACTAGCATTTTTAAGTCTTACATTTTCCCCTATAAAACAAGGTTCTGTAATTCTAGAATTATCAAGTTTTACTGTGTTTGCTACCAATTGTTCATCTCCATCATCTTTTAAAAAACCTAACATTCTGGAATTAGTCTCTATAGTTACAGGCTTATTGCCACAATCCATCCACTCATCAACTTGTCCTGTTTTAAAAACTTTTCCTTTAGCCATCATGCCTTTAATACCATCATTAATCTGGTATTCTCCACCATTTATGATGTTATTATCCAGCACATGTTGCAATTCCTCCTTTAGAACGCCAACATCCTTAAAGTAGTATATTCCAATTACAGCCAAATCACTTACAAATTCTTGAGGTTTTTCAACTAATTCGATAATCTCATCATTATCATTCAATTTAACTACACCAAAGGCTTCTGGTTTATCGACTTGCTTGACCCAAATAACCGAGTCAGCTTCGTGGTCTAAATCAAAATTAGCTCTAATTAAAGTGTCAGCATAGGCAATTACTGCTGGACCCGTTAATGACTCCTTTGCGCACATAATAGCATGCCCTGTGCCCAAAGGTTCTAATTGTCTGTAGATTGATGCTTTCGCACCCAAGTTATTTGCCAATTCTTTTAAGCTAGAAACTACTTCATCTCCAAAAAAAGCTGGATCACCCAAAACAAAGGCAATCTCATCTACAGGCTGTTTGACCACTTTGACTATATCTTTAACTAATCTATGTACAATTGGTTGCCCTGCAATAGGGATTAATGGTTTTGGTACTGTTAAAGAATGTGGTCTAAGGCGAGAGCCACGACCTGCCATTGGTACTATTATTTTCATATTCTATGCCTGCGAAAGCAGGTATCTATTTATTAAACTTATTCTCTTATTTTACTATAATTTAATTCCCAATTGATACTTAAATCTGACCATTTTGGATAAACTTTAAGTTTATGCTCTTTTACTCTTTCTTCAATACTATCTGTTATGCCTATATATAAAACACTATTAGGTTTATTGTTCATTATATAGACATACCAATTTTTCAAAATTTCTTTTTATAATGAGATTCCTGCGTACGCAGGAATTTATTTTGTTCCTGTACTTCCAAATCCGCCTGACCCTCTTGATGTTTCAGAGAGTTCTGCTACTTCTTGCCATTCAGCCCGTTCATGTTTAGCAATTACTAACTGAGCAACTCGTTCTCCATTATTAATTGTGAAGTTTTCATTAGATAAATTAACTAAAATCACGCCTATCTCACCTCTATAATCTGCATCAATAGTTCCTGGTGCATTTAGAACTGAAATTCCTTTTTTGGCCGCTAAACCACTTCTTGGTCGTACTTGAGCTTCAAAACCAATTGGTAATTCAATAAACAAGCCAGTTTTTACAATTGTTCTTTCTAATGGTTTTAATGTAATTGGTTCGATTAAATTCGCTCTTATGTCCATTCCTGCCGAAGCAATTGTTTCATAATTTGGTAAAGGATGAACAGACTTGTTAATGATTTTTATCTTCATTTTATCTTAATAATAATTGTTTTAATTCTTTTTTTTCTGATAAAAATACGATTGCTAAAAAAAGTAAAACCAAACCTGTATTCATGTAATAATTTGTTTCAGGGTATAATGTAATTACTGAAAATATAATTGCTATTACCAAGTAGGTAATTATTCTTTTAACATTATAGGGAACATTGTAATGTTTTTGTCCTAAAACATATGATAAAACCATCATAGCCCCATAAGCTGCTAGGGTCGCCCAAGCTGAAGCCATGAATCCTATTTTTGGTATCATAATATAATTAAATGCTATTGTTATAATAGCGCCAACAATTGATAAGTACATCCCATAACGAGTCTTATCTGTTAATTTATACCAAATTGCCAAGTTAAAATATATTCCAAGGCACAAGTTGGCAAGCAATACAATTGGCACAATATCTATTGCTATCCAATAGCTTTCATCTCTTACAATTAGTTCTTTAAAAAAGTCTAAATACGCCATTATAAATACTAACATAAAACTGCCAAAAATCACAAAATACTTCATGATAGTTGCATAAGTTCGCTTGGCATTCTTTTCTTTAGCATGATTGAAGAAAAATGGTTCTGCTCCTAACCTGAATGCTTGAATAAAAATGGTCATAAATACGGCTAATTTATAACAGCCACTATATGCGCCATTTATTCCTTTACCTAACATATCTGGAAGCAACCATTTGTCAAAATTTTCATTGATAACATATGCTAAACCAGCTACCATAATAGGCCAACCATAACTTATTAACTGTTTAAAAATGGATTTACTGAATTGCAATTTTGTACTAAAAAAGTAAGGAGATAATAGCAATAATGTTACAACGCTTGCAGCTAAATTTGCAATAAAAATATACTTAACTAAATCTGTTTTGTCATAGCTTGGAAAATCAATTCCATATTTAGGAATAGCCCAAAGAAATAAAAAGTTTAAAAGCACATAAATTGAAATATTAGTAAGCTTAATAGCTGTAAATTTTAATGGTCTGCCAGTTGCTCTTAAATATGCAAAAGGAATAACAACTAAAGTGTCTAAAACCAAAACTCCAATCAATAAATTAAAGTACGTCTGGTTTAAATTAACTAATGCTGCTAATTCGTCATTAAAAATGATGACAAATACTAAAAACAGTATTGTTGTTATAATTAAACTAATAAATGCAGTTGAAAATACTTTTTGCTTTTCATCACTTTTACTAAAAAATCTAAAAAAAGCTGTTTCCATTCCATAAGTCAAAAGAACATTAAAAAATGCCGCATACACATAAAACAATGTGTTGTCTGAATAACTTGATGTTTCTAATTTGTCAGTGTGAAGTGGCACTAAAACAAAATTCATGAGTCTTGGTAACACAGTTGCCAAACCATATATAATTGTGTCTTTAAAGAACTTTTTAAGTGCGCCCAAGTAGAGTTTTTTTAGTCAGCTAAAAATACGTTTTTAAAAAACGTTTTGCAACGCAATATATTATTGCTTAATAGGTGGTGCACTTGGATATTGTACTGGTCGTTTTTCGGCAACGTTCACAATCCTAAAATACTTAGTTTTATTTCCTTCTATATAACTAACCACACATTCATCGTCTTTAAGATCAAAGGGGATTTTAATACTAATTTTAGGTGCTTCATTTCCATATTCAGCATTCGGTTTATTACTCATAATCAAATCTTTTTTTTGATTGAAAGCTGTGGAAAATCTCCCAATAAACAACCCTGGATTATTGGGTTTTGTTTCAAACTTAGATGCTTTCCCTCTAAAATAAACACTATCCAACTCTATTTTATCCTGAGATAAGTCATCAATAGAAATAAAAATATTTATCCCGGAACCTCCACCTTCAACACCAGCTACCCAGTTTTGAAAATAAGCGCTCCCTATTTTAAAAGGAGTTTCCTTCTCTAGCTTTTGGGCGCTTGAACATTGAGTAAAACAAGTTAAAACAAAAGTGAATAAAATCAAATTAACTAAAATTTTCATATGAATTATTTTATTTAAAGATATTAAATCAAATTCTATTCCATAAAAAAGCCTCACGATTAATGAGGCTTTTATAAGTATGATTAAATAGATTTAATTGTTTAATGCTTCCGCACCACCAACAATTTCTAATATTTCATTAGTAATAGCTGCTTGTCTTGCTTTATTGTAAGTTAATTTAAGCTGGTCTCTTAATTCTGTTGCATTATCTGTTGCTTTATGCATTGCAGTCATACGAGCACCATGTTCACTTGCAAAAGAATCTCTAATTGCTTTATATAGTTGAGTTTTTAAGGATTTAGGTATTAACGTTTCAACTATTTCAATTTTAGAAGGTTCAAAGATATAATCTATATTAATGCTTGTCTTATTCTCAACAGGAACAATCGGCAAAAATTGTTCATTCACAATGATTTGAGTAGCAGCATTTTTAAATTTATTATAAACCAATATGATTTTATCAAAATCTGAATCAACAAATTTATCCATCAAAGATTGTGCTATTTCAGCAGAATTTTCAAAGGTCAAGTCGTCATAGATTGCACTATGATTTCCAATTACATTATACTTTTTTGATAAAGCATCATTCGATTTTTTACCAATAGCTAAAAAGGAAACTTCCTTGTCAGAATAGGTTTCGTTCGCCAAACTGTAAGACTCCTTAATAATATTAGAGTTAAAGGCACCACACAATCCTCTGTTTGATGTAATGGATACAACAAGTACTTTATTAATTTCACGTTGTACGGAAAAATTATTCCCAGAATCAGCATCAAGACTCGCGCTTAAACTTTGTAAAAGTTCAGTAAGTTTATCAGCATAAGGACGCATTGCTGTAATAGTATCCTGTGCTTTCTTTAGTTTTGCAGCAGATACCATTTTCATGGCACTGGTTATCTGCATAGTTGAAGAAACCGATGCTATTCTATTGCGTATTTCTTTTAAGTTTGCCATTCTTCTGGTTTAGAATTAAGCGTTATATCTTTCAGCTAGATCTTTAGCTACCTTCGTTAAAGTGTCTGTTACTTCATCTGTCAGCTTACCTGATTTTAAGGTTTTTAAAGTATCAGCATGTTTACGTCTAAGAATCTCTAAATAATCAATCTCAAATTCTTTTACTTTATCAACAGGAACATTTCTCAATAAGTTTTTAGATCCAACATAAATTATTGCAGTTTGATCTTCTACGGTGAAAGGATCATTTTGGGCTTGCTTTAAAATTTCAACATTTCGTCTACCTTTTTCAATTACATTTAAAGTTGCAGCGTCAAGATCGGATCCGAACTTAGCAAATGCTTCTAATTCACGGAATTGAGCTTGATCCAATTTTAGAGTACCAGCAACTTTCTTCATAGATTTAATTTGTGCGTTACCACCAACTCGAGAAACTGATATACCTACGTTAATTGCCGGACGAACACCTGAATTAAATAAATCTCCATCAAGGAAAATTTGACCGTCTGTAATAGAAATTACGTTTGTTGGAATATATGCCGACACATCACCTGCCTGAGTTTCAATAATTGGTAAGGCAGTTAATGAACCTCCTCCTTTAACCAAAGGTTTTAAAGTGTCCGGAAGATCATTCATGTTCTTGGCAATTTCATCATCATTAATAACCTTAGCCGCTCGCTCTAATAAACGAGAGTGTAAGTAGAAAACATCCCCAGGATATGCTTCACGTCCCGGTGGACGACGTAATAATAAAGATACTTCACGATATGCAACAGCTTGTTTGGATAAATCGTCATAGATTATTAAAGCTGGACGACCAGTATCTCTATAATATTCACCTATTGCAGCACCCGCAAATGGAGCGTATACCTGCATTGGTGCTGGATCTGATGCATTTGCTGCCACAATCACTGTATAGGCTAATGCTCCTTTATCTTCTAAGGTTTTTGCAATATTTGCTACTGTTGACGCTTTTTGACCAATCGCTACATAAACGCAAAACACAGGTTCACCTGCATCGTAAAACTCTTTTTGATTAATAATTGTATCAATACAAACTGTTGTTTTACCCGTTTGTCTATCTCCAATTACCAATTCACGTTGACCTCGTCCTATAGGAATCATGGCATCAATTGCCTTAATCCCAGTTTGTAATGGTTCATCAACTGGTTGACGGAAAATAACACCTGGAGCTTTTCTTTCTAATGGCAATTCGTACAATTTACCTCCAATTGGTCCTTTACCATCTATAGGAATTCCTAGCGTGTCCACAACGCGGCCTACTAATTCTTCTCCAACTTTAATCGAAGCAATTCTTTTTGTTCTTTTTACAATGGCTCCCTCTTTTATCTCACTGGAATGTCCTAATAAAACGACACCAACATTATCTTCTTCAAGATTTAATACCATACCTTCAAGACCATTTTCAAATTCTATTAATTCGCCGTATTGAACATTGGATAAACCGTAAATACGCGCAATACCATCTCCAACAGTTAATACAGTTCCTACTTCATCTAAAGAAGCACTAGCTTCAAATCCTGAAAGTTGTTGTTTTAAAATTGCTGATATCTCAGCTGGTTTTACTTCTGCCATCTTTTATTAATTTTGATACTCTAGACTTAATTAATTTAATGTAAATTCTCTTTTTAATTTATTTAACTTGTTTGAGACACTGGCGTTGTATTGCTTATCGCCTATTCTTAAGATAAAACCTCCAATAATACTTTCATCTACAATATTTTCAAGTTCTACTGTTTTACTGGTTAACTGTTTTATCTTTTTAAGGACCTTTTCTTCAAGATCATTGGTCATTGGTATTGCAGTGGTTACTATGGCTTTCTCCTTTCCATTTAAATCATCAAATAACTGGCTATATTTTAAGGCAATATCACCTAAAATATTTATTCTTTTATTTGAAACTAAAAGGTCGAAAAGGTTAGAACTTATAACATTAAGTTTAGGAAATATTTTATTGAGCATTTCCTTTTTTACTTCAGATTTAATAACTGCATTTTTAATCAACTGATCTAAATCTTCGTTTTCAGAAATTGTTTTAGATAAAAGCTTCATATCATTATCAACGGCTAATGCCGCTTTTTGATCTGATGCTAAGCTTAAAACTGCCTTTGCGTAACGTATTGCTGCTCTTGTCCCTGCCATTTCTTGACTAGTTAAGTTTTGCCTCTCCCAGCATAGATTCAACCAATTTTACGTGCTTATCCTTATTAGATAATTCTGCACGGACAACCTTTTCTGCTATATCAATAGAGAGATTTGCAACTTGAGATTTTAATTCTGCAATGGCAGCCTTCTTTTCTGATTGTATTGAAGCTTGAGCTTGAGTAATCATTTTATTAGCTTCTTGTTTTGCATCATCTTTAGCTTCTTCAATCATTTTATTTTTAATATCTCTTGCTTCTTTCAACATGGACTCTCTTTCTGCTCTAGCTTCATTCAATAACTTTTGATTATCGGCCTGAAGGTTTTCCATTTCACGTTTTGCGTTTTCAGCAGAATCCAAAGCTTTTTTGATGCCTTCTTCTCGTTCATTAACAGCATTAAGGATAGGTTTCCAAGCATATTTTCTTAATAAAAATAAAAGTGCAAGGAATAGGACCGTTTGCCAAAAAAACAACCCAATCGAAAATTCTTCTAATAACTTTTCCATAATATTTCTATCGTATTATTTCTGTTTAGTTTTTAATTAAGTAAAGTTGCAACCAACCGTTACAACTTTACTTTTCAAGATTTTTAGCTCACTGCAAATAAAGCAGCAAAACCAATACCTTCAATTAACGCAGCTGCGATTAACATAGCTGTTTGGATCTTACCGTATGATTCTGGTTGACGAGCGATCGCATCCATAGCTGAACCACCAATTCTACCAATACCAATACCTACTCCAATTACTACTAAACCTGCACCTACCATTACTGGAATTTCCATAAATATGTATTTAAAAATTAAACATTAAAATTAAATTATTTACAAATGTTGTACTTCTCCTTCATGTTCTTCGGAATGGTCGTGAGATTCACTTGCAAATCCAAAGTACAATGCAGATAACATCGTAAAAATATATGCTTGTAGCAACGCTACTAATAATTCGATTAATGAAATAGCAAAAGCTAGTCCAAATGACAGAGGACTACCTAACCAACTCTTAAAAATAAACATTAAACCAATTAAGCTCATAAGCACAATATGTCCTGCTTTTATATTCGCATACAAACGGATCAATAGTGCAAAAGGTTTAATAAAGATTCCCAAAAGCTCAATTGGGACTAAAATAATATATAAGGGAAGTTTTCCAAGCCACGGCATAGAATCTCCCAACGGATCAAAAATATGCTTCCAATAGTCTTTTGTTCCCGTGAAATTTGTAATTAAAAATGTAATTAAAGCTAATGCGACCGTAACAGAAATGCTGCTTGTTACGTTGACGCCAAATGGTGTTAAACCAAGCATATTGATAAACCAAACAAAGAAAAATACTGTTAATAAGTACGGCATGTATTTTCTATATTTCTTTTCTCCAATATTTGGAATCGCAATATCATCTCTAATATACATTACAATAGGTTCAAAGAAACGTCCAGCTCCCGTAGCAATTCCATTATTTTTAGCATAGGACTGGGCTAAACCTTTAAATAGGAAAAACATTAGTAGCCCAACTAAAAAGATCACGGCGACATTTTTTGTGAACGAGACGTCTAAAGGTTTGGAATTTGTTGGATGATGTTCTTCGTCATAATTTATAGTTCCGGCAGCATCTGTTTTATAGATTTTATTGTGATACTGTTTATAATAACTATCACCTACTTGAGCAATGCTTTCTCCATGATGAAATTTAGAAGATGAAAACACCTTAAGACCATTGTCCCACAATATTACTGGCAAGGGAAAACCAATGTAAACATGCTCTCCATTATCTTTAGTATAGGAAGTTAAACTAAAATCGTAAGAATCCTCTAAATGATGCTGGATGTATTCTTTAATTTCGGTTTTAATGTCTCCCTTTGCTGACTCCTCTTCCTTTGCAAAAGAAACAAAGGATATTAAGAATGTTAATAAGGTAATCGTTTTAAAAGTTAGTTTTCTCTGCATATTCCTCTAATAATAGTGGCCTAAAAATCGTTGCAAAGTTATGTTTTTAAATGAAAAACAAAAATATATTTTTTACTTTTTTTGCCTTATTTGTTAGACGTTTGACAGGATGTCTATTATTGAATTTTATTCAACCATTTTACAAGGCTAAAGGTTTCTATTATTAAGCATAAAATATAGGGAATAAAAAAGGCTGAAAATTCTAAAGAGGAAACCTCATTATCTACTTTATAGTTAGGATAGAACACAAGAAAAAACACGATGAATTTTAAGAAACTACCTGCCAAAAATAAAAAACCTAGTTGGCTGCTATATTTATTTCTCATCAAAAATAAAAATCCGAAGATACCAATTGCTAAGGCCGCATTAATTAAGTATGCCAGAACAATCATGTCATTAAATAATGGAAGTCCTGAAAAATGAAGTATTGATAAATGAACACAAAAAGCAATACCTAGTAGAAGTAGAAGTTTAATAGTAAAGGCCGAAAACGCATTCCTCATTTAATATTTTATACTATTGAGTTGTTTTACTACTACATAAAGTGATACAGCTACTCCTAGTAAAGTGAAAACTATTACATATAACTTATCGCCTTCATTGTAATTTGTATCTAACCATTTGCCTAGAAGTACAAATAAATAGATAATAACTCCCATTTGAATACCTATTCCAGAGAGTATTCCAATTTGTTTAAGCTGATTTTTCGGTTTTCCTTTCACCAGTAAGTTCTTTCACAGCTCCTTTCATAGAGCATGTTGCATTAAACGTGGCGCCAGGTTCTACAGCTAACTTACCAACAACCACTTCTCCTTCAATTCTTGCAGATGCCTTTAAGGTCAATGTACCTGAAAGAATTAACTTGCCCGAAAAGCTACCTTCAAAATCGGCATTAGTTCCTTCTAGGGTTCCGTTGATTAGTCCTGTTTTTCCAACTACTACTTTTCCTGGGGTTTTTAAATTACCTTCAATAGTTCCGTCTACTCTAAAAGGGCCTTCACTTGAAAGATCCCCAACCATTTTTGTGTTTTGTGAAATGATATTCTGTTGTGATAAAGCGTCCACATCCCCTTTACCTTTTTTGTTATCTGAATACATGATTTTGCTATTAATCTATTTTTAAATGTTAATTATTGCGATTCTAAATAAGTTCCTAAATTTTTATGTATTTGAATAATGCTATAGTTTTTAGAAGAGATGGCAAAATTATCTTTAGTGATTTTGCTCCTGTTCTTTCCTAAAAGTTCAGCAAACCCTTTGGCACCATTAATACTCTTTAATCCATGAACCACTACAAAGGTAGTATTTTTACTGTAAACATCTATAGATGAGTGCAATTCATAATATTCTACCTCTTTAATAACTTCATCAAGGGTTTTTACAAATTTATTTATTTCTTCTATTGTTGCATTATCAAACCGATAAATAACTTTAGAGCTTTTAGTTGATATGTCATCTACAAAATCTTTGGAAGCTAGCTTTGGCAAAGCTTCTTGAATCAATCTTTCTGCTTGTTTTCCTTCTAAAGAGTTTGGGTAATTCAAAGCAATATAATTTATAGCTTTCTTATATTCGTCAAAACCTAATAGCCTTCCTGTTGCCGATGCTTTTAAAAATTCAAACTTAGGTACCATGACTTCACCTTCAAATAATTCAATATATTCATTGCATTTATTTATAACCTCCTCATAGCCTTGAGCTTCATGTTTTATATAAAGCGCCTCGTATAAAGATTCTGGACTGTTTTTATCTTTTTCTAATTGAAGATCCGGATTACTCAAAATAGAAGCATACCTTGAATCTGAATGGTTTTCAAGGATATCAGCCTTAACAATTTCTGCTTCGCCAGATTTACCGAGTTCTAGATACACTTTATACAGGTTGTATTTTGCAGGTAGAACTAACCTTTCTTCGGGATTATTGTTCAATAGCTTTTTAAGCTTGTCCTTTGATAATTCAAACTCTTTAAACTTATCTTTATAAATTAACCCTAGCTGATAATAGGCAAAATTTCTGTCCTTAGTAATGCTGTCAATCTCCTTTTGCTCTGATGGAATTCTTGAAATGTAAAAATTAGGGTCGAACTTTTCTTCATCAGATAAACGCTCTATGACTAATTCTTGTGACTTATCATCCTTTCCTGATGTGATACCTGACCTAGACCACCTCCAGTTATCTTTATAAGCTCTTTCTCCCCATATTTTTATGAATTCGTTTTTACCAAATGCTACCGTTATTGGATTGTAGAAATAAAAGCTTTGTGAAGTATTATTTCCTGATTGATTTCCTATTCCTGTATTATTAGGGTCAATTATTAATCCTGCATTACTTTTCAATGCTTCTTTTTCTTTTAAAGCTTTATCTTTTTCCTTTAACTCTCGGATTAAAGATTTAAAAACAACTAGTCTGTCTTTATCGGAAAGATTTACAAGATTTAAAATACTATCATTTCGTTGAGCGATATCTTCATAAAAAATAACATCTTCAAGGTTCTCTCGCTTCCTTTTTATACTTCTATAAGGTTTCGTATTCTTTTTTAAATTTAACATAGTGCTATCAAAATAAGCACCTGCTGTTTTATACTGTGAATTATCAAAATTCAAATCTCCCAAGCGCTGATAATTAAGAGCTTTTAAATATTTATCTACAGAATTTGTTCTTAGTGATTTGTTATAATAAGAAACCGATGTACTATCTGAACTGTTTGCCAAATGAAACTCAGCAATTTGATGATATATTTTATCTAAAAATGGCCTGTTTTCTATATTTTCTTCAAGCTCTGTGAGGTATTCCATGAATTCCAATTTATTTCCATTTTCTAAATCGAAATTTTTAACCTTTTCTAAATGCGCGTTTATGTAATAAACTCTAGGCGTTTTACGGTGTAATTCTATTACCTCATCAAAGGCTAGATTTGCACTATCTTTAAAGCTTAAGGTGTTGTGTAATTGCCCTTTAATAATATTATATCTGCCTTTTTCTTCATTCTTTTTAGTGAATTTTGATGCAGTTTTAATTTGTGTGAGTGCACTGTCTACCGCATTAATATTCAAATAGGCTTGAGCTAACATTGATGTTGCGTCTGCAAGATCTTGGTCCTTTAATTCTTCTTGTTCTAATAAGCGTTTTAAATTTTTAATAGCAAGTTCATCGTTTTCCAAGCGAATATTGGTTTTCTCTCTCCAAATTTTAGATTGATTGATCTTGTCACTTGCTGGATACTTATATAATATATAGTTGAAGGCTTCTAAAGCCGGAACAAAACGTTGATCAAAATACCTGGCTTTACCCAATAAAAGATAAGCCTCATCAATCTGTGGATTATTTTCCTTTCCCTCAAGATTCATTGAATGTCTTTGAATAGCTTTAACAGCTTTTTCTTCCGCACGCTCAAAATTTGGGTTTTTAGACTGTCCTGGAAGAAAAATATCTTCAGAAATTTGCATTCGTTCTATTGGTAAAGTTTCCCAATAGTTGTCCTGATAAGATTCATTTAGACTCTTTACTCCATCAGTCAAGGCATTATAACCATTATAAAGTGAATTGTATTCTGAGGTTACAGCATGAAAATTTCTGCTAACAAAATTGTTTTTTTTACGAGAACAGCTACTTAAAAAAAGTGTAGTGGCAAAAAGAATTATTGCTATTTTATAAAATGCCTTCAAATTTTTACTTAATTAAGTGTAAACATAACAGTTTTTAGCTGTTATTATTATACTAAATGGTAAAAATAAGCATCTTTTTTAATAGCGCCGATATTATATTTTTATTACTGTTGTAATTCGCTTGAAAAATATTCCTCTAACTCCTTTAGTGTAGCTTTATTGGTTTGCAAGTCTTTAATAATTTCTCCTTTTTCCAAAACAACAATGCGCTCACATACATCAGTTACATGCATTAAGTCATGGCTTGAAATTAAAATAGTAATATCTTTTTCCTCTGCAAGGGACTTAATAATTTGTTTTAGCCTGATTTGGGTAGTGGGATCCAAATTAGCAAAAGGTTCATCTAAAATAATTACTTCGGGATTCCCGATAAGTGAGGCTACAATTCCCACTTTTTTCTGATTACCCTTACTTAAATCTCTTAAATATTTTTTCTTGTTAAGAATCTCATCATGAAAGAAATCCTTGAATTGGGATACCAATGCATCAACATCTGCTTTATTTTGGTTTCTCAAATCTCCAATAAAATAGAAATACTCTTCAGGTGTTAAATAACCTATTAAGTAACTTTCGTCTATAAATGAAGAGGTGAATGGTTTCCAATCTTCAGATTTATC
>CAYTSL010000001.1:0-47731 GCA_964440415.1 uncultured Flavobacteriaceae bacterium | reverse complement strand
GAGAAGAAATGGAATGGATGGACAAAAGACGATGTTAAAAACTATCCTGTAGAAGATAAACCAAAACCTGTTATTAATAAAACTTCAAAAAAAGTAGTTCCTGTTAAAAAGAAAAAAAAAATGCCTGTAGAAGGTGGTTGTTAATCTGTTGAAGTTAAAAACCTTTTTTGCCCTTAAATCTTTTGAAAATCTAACCTGCTTTAAATAATATCAAAATGGAACAAAACATAACTTTTTTAAAGGAACAATTGCACAAGCATTTTGATAGTGTTTTTGAAACAAGACTTATTAATGAAATAGCCAAAAACGGAATCTATAAGACTTATAAAAAGGGTGAAATGCTTATTGATATTGGTGATGAGATGACTCATATTCCTCTGATATTAAATGGTCTTATTAAAGTGCTTAGAGAGGATCAACATGAGGATGAAATATTGCTTTATTTTTTGGAGGAAGGCGACACTTGTGCTATTTCTTTTGTGAACTGCATCAACAAAAACAAAAGTATGTTCAGAGCTTATGTAGAACAAGATACTGAATGTGTTTTATTTCCTGTAAATAAAATTGAAGAGTGGATAACCAAATATAAAACTTGGCGCATTTTCATTATTGATAGTTACCATAATAGACTTTTAGAACTAGGAGATGCAATAAGAAGTCTTGCATTTCTAAAATTAGACGATCGTGTTTACAAATATCTGGCTAAACAAATTGACATAAAACATTCCAAAAAGCTTTTTATAACGCATCAAGAAATAGCAAATGATCTTCATACTTCTCGAGTAGTGGTATCTAGACTCTTAAAATCTCTGGAACATGAGGGCAAAATTAAACTAGGAAGGAACAAAATTGATGTTCTTGTTTAGTTATTTTATTACGTAGTAATATTCCAAATTTGACGTTTTTTTACTTCTTTTTTAGTAACTAGAAATTGTTTAAAATCGGCTTGCTCCTATTTTTTCTTTTTACAATTCTAAATTTAACTGCCGTCTTCAAACTGATTAAATAAATAAAAGTAATATTTTATATATAAGTAATTGATATACTGTACTTTATAATTGATATTCCTCGTAAAATCAATTAATAATATTTGGTAACATATGTTACCAAAGAATGTGACAAATGATACTGTATTAACCGATTATGTATTACTCAAAAGTCATAAAAATAGAGTTCTCCCGAATATAATTTTATCCCCAAGTAAAACAATTAAATTTTTGAATTTTAAATAATTATAATATGAAAAAAACAGTCTTTTTTTTAGTAGCATTATTTATTTCGTTTACTGCTCTAACAAGCAGTTTTGGACAAGTAGATAATCCTGCTACAAACAATCCAGATGAATTCGAAACTCTGGTAAAATATTTAGAAACCAATACCAGCTTTATTAATGGCGAAATACCACTAATTATTGCAGATGAGGTTAAGAAAAATATGAAAAACCCTAAATATCATGTTATTGATATTAGAAGTGAAAGTTGGTTTGAATATGGTCATATTAAAAATGCGGCCAACGTAAAATCAGCAAATCTGTTGACTTACTTTGAAGGTACTATCAACCCTTCAGATTTTGATAAAATAGTAATGGTATGTTACTCTGGTCAATCTGCAGCCTATTACTCAAGTTTGTTAAGATTAGCTGGATACGATAATGTATATAGCATGAAATGGGGAATGAGCTCTTGGAGAGAAGATTTCGCCAACAATTCATGGAACAAGAACATTAAAAATGATTTTGCTTCAAAATTAGAAACAACAGAGAAAGCAAAACCAGAAATGGGACCTCATCCTATATTAAGCACAGGAAAAACCGAAGCTAAAGACATTTTAAGTGCAAGATTAGAAACATTATTCGCTACTCCTTATAAAGAGTTTATCGTGAAATCATTAGATATATTCGAAGCTCCAGACAACTATTATATAATAAACTATTGGGATCAAGAAAAATGTGAAGGTCACATACCAGGAACCCTACACTTTGCACCTAACGCATCATTAGCAAACGATTTACTTACACTTCCTATAGATCAAAAAGTTGTGGTCTATGAAGCTACAGGTCAAAAAGCAGCTTATATAGTAGCATACCTTAATGTATTGGGTTACCAAACAGGTAATCTGGCTTATGGCGAAAACAGCTTTATGAATGAGGTTTTAAAAGATAAAGGTTGGGACGCCTTTACCAAAAAAGAAATTAACATGTTCCCAGTAATAGAATAAAAACAAACAAAACATAATATAACTTAAACAAATAGTCATGAAAAAATTATCAATTTATTTAATAGGATTATTATTAGTTCCTGCATTTTTCCTAACCTCTTGCGATAGCGGAGACGACCCTGGAACTACTCCAGTTGCAACACCAGCATTTACTCTAATGACAGAGTATATGGTACAAAACAGTTTAGATGTTAACAACATACTAGTAAATACAGATGGACAAAAATTTGTTGTAGCAGCACCAGCTGAAGCAGCACTTGTAGATGGATTTTTAGCTACTTATCACATTATGGATATTAGAAGTGCTGATGCATTTAGTACTTCACATGTAAACGGTGCAATTAATGTTGCCTTTTCAGATATTTTAACTGAAGCTGCTAGTGCAAGCAAACCAATTCTTGTAGTTTGTTATACTGGTCAAACAGCTTGCTATGCAACAGCTTTATTACGTATGTACGGACATTCTAGTACAAGAGCCCTAAAATGGGGAATGTCTGGATGGAATTCAGCTACAGATTCTTGGACAGCCAAAGTAGGAACTCATGCTAATGGGCATACTAATTGGTCTTCTGATATAGCTCCTTCTAACCAAACATTCGATGATCCTGTAATTTCTACTAGTTTAACAGACGGATTAGCAATTCTAAAACAAAGAGTTGAGGCAGTTGTTGGTTCTACAAATGGATTTGGTGATGCTACCGTAAGTGGTACAGATGTTATAGCAAATCCAGGCAATTACTTCATTAATAACTATTTTAGTGATACTGATTATGCAGGTTTTGGCCATATTGATGGAGCTAAAAGAATTTATCAATTCACCCTTGCTGATAATAGTTATTTAAGTCTTGATCCTGATGCAAGTGCTTTAGTTACATACTGCTACACTGGACAAACATCTGCTGTTTTAACTGCCACTTTAAGAGTTTTAGGATACAATGCAAAAACGTTAACATTTGGTATGAACGGAATGTACCACGATAACGCAGCATGGTCATCAAATCAATGGGGAGTTGGTTCTTCAAATCCTAAAGATTATCCAGTTATTTCATCTAATTAATTTAGTTAAATAATAAACACATAATGAAACATCCATAACTGAAATTTCTATTCTAAATAGAATGATTGTTATGGATGTTACATATGACCTTTAAAAAACAAACAAATGAAAAGCAAAATATATATATTATTTGCTCTTGTATTACTTTTCCAAGTAAATCAAGTATTCGCACAAGGTTGTGAAGGTGATGAGCCAACAAGTAACGATTCTGTTAGTGCACCAAGTGTAAAAATATTTGGGTACATACAGCCGCAATATGATTATAATTTTGATGGTGGAGACAATAAAAATACCTTCAAATTTAAAAGAGCTCGAATTGGTGTAAGAGGTACTGTATATAAGGATTTCTCTTACTACTTCATGCTTGAAGCGAGCCCATTTATTGGTGGTGACGATCAAGAAGATGTTTATTTGATGGATGCTTTTATTACTTACAACGCAGATAATTGGGCTAGAATTTCTGTAGGTACCTTTAAACAACCATTCAGTTTAGAAGTAGCTACACCATGTCATTCATTAACCACAATAGAAAGATCTATAGTTGCAGATCAACTGGTATCTCCTCAACGAGATTTTGGTCTTGGTGTTTATGGTGGCAATAAATACAACAAACTTAATTATGCTTTTGCAATAATGAACGGTAGAGGTTTAAAAATTGCAGATAATAATACTAAAAAAGATGTTATTGGAAGAGCTACCTATAAAATTACCGATTTCTTATCAATTGGTGGTAGCTTTAGATATGGGTTTCCAAAACTTAATAATAATGAGGAAGAACGTACCACTTATGGATTTGAATTTTTGGTAGAATTAGAGAAATTTAAAGTACAAGGTGAATACATGCATGATGATGGTGCTTATCAACCTGGAGCAGGTGGTGGCTGCGGAGTAGACCCTATTGATCTTGATGGATTAACATCACAAGGTGGATATATTATGGCGTCTTACGATGTAAGCGAGAAATTCCAACCTGTATTTAAATATGAATCCTTTGATCCAGACACAGATCTAAAGGGCAATATTGATTACCAAGAAAGAATGACTATAGGTATTAATTATTTCTTTAATGACAAGGTAAGATTTCAATTGAATTATTTAGCCAATATTGAAACCGTTGTAAATGTTGATAACGATGCTCTATTAGCTCAATTGCAGATAAAGTTCTAATTTTTTAATTGTTTTCACTGTATTAATTAACTTAATTTTGAACTTAAGGCCCTCAAGCGAAAGTTAGAGGGTTTTTTCTATTCTATTTTGTTACCTTTGTGCATCATTTTAGAATTCATAATACAGTGATTACCCAAGAACTAATTTTAAGAGAAAAACTGAACGATTACTATTCTGAAGTTTTTGAAGAAGAACTAATTGACGAAATAGTAAAAGTTGGTCATTTTGACAAAGTTAAAAGTGGTGAACTTTTAATAGATATTGGTTCAGAAATGACACATATTCCACTAATTTTAGATGGTGTTGTAAAAATTATTCGACAGGAAAAAGAAGGCGAAGAAATTGTGCTTTATTTTTTAGAACGAGGTGATACTTGTGCAATTTCTTTTGTAAACTGTATCAACAGAAAACAAAGTATTTTTAAAGGTGTTGTTGAACGTGATATGGAGGCTGTTTTTATACCCGTAGAAAATATTGATGATTGGTTGGCTAGATTCAAATCCTGGCGTCATTTTATTATAGATAGTTATCATTTTAGATTAATTGAAATGGTAGAATCTATAGATGGCTTGGCATTTATGAAAATGAATGAACGATTACTAAAATATTTGACGGATAAGGTTAAAATATCAAATAATGTGGATCTGGAGATCACTCATCAGGAAATAGCTAATGATTTAAACTCGTCAAGAGTTGTTATTACAAGAATAATCAAACAACTGCATGATGAAGGTAAGATCTATTCAACTAGAAATAAAATTAAGGTTTTAGAATTCTTTGAATAGAATAAAAGTAATACTTAAAAAAAGCCACATTTCCCTAAAATGTGGCTTTTTTTATTTAATGACTGAATGTTTTACATTCCCTTTAGTTCGGTGAGTAATTCCTGAATCATTGCTTTTGCATCTCCAAATAACATGGAGGTTTTTTGGTTATAGAATAATTCATTTTCTATACCTGCATAACCAGGATTCATACTACGTTTATTAATTATTATAGTCTTAGCGTCTTCCACATCTAAAATAGGCATCCCATAAATAGGACTCGCTGGGTTGTTATGTGCTGCTGGATTTACAACGTCGTTGGCTCCAACAACAAACACTACATCAGTATTTTTAAATTGAGGATTGATATCATCCATATCAATCAGTTTGTCATAATCTACATTGCTTTCCGCTAAAAGAACATTCATATGTCCTGGCATTCTACCAGCTACAGGATGAATAGCATAGGAAACTTCTACGCCCTTTTTGGTTAAAAGTTCTTCTAATTCATGAATTACATGTTGTGCCTGTGCAACCGCCAAACCATACCCTGGAACTATTACTACTTTATCAGAATAATTCATCATAACGGCTGCATCACTAGCCGTTGTTTTTTTGACAGTTCCACCTGTTTTGCTGTCTCCAACCGCAGCAGCTTCTTCACCTCCAAAAGCTCCAAAAATTACACTACCTAGAGATCTATTCATGGCAACACACATCGCAAAAGTTAGAATCAAACCGGCTGAACCCACTAAAATACCACCAACTATCATGACCATATTACCGTACAGAATTCCTGCAATTGCTGCTGCTATCCCTGTCAACGAGTTCAGTAACGAGATTACAACTGGCATATCTGCTCCTCCAATAGGAATAACAAATAATATTCCATATATCAAAGCAGCCAGCAATAACAAATAAATTATAAAATTACTATCTGTGCTACTCATCACTATATAAGCACCGAATCCTAACAGGCCTACAAAGAATACATTATTAATAATATTATATTTTGGAAGTCTGATGTCCTTCCACATTGTTCCGTTTAATTTTGCCCATGCAATCATACTACCAGAAAAAGTAATACTACCAATAACAATTGCAGCTATAATTGTTATGATTTGTGTTGTATTACCCACATTACTTCCAAATTCAACAATTCCAATTAAAGCAGCACTAGCTCCACCAAATCCATTAAATAAAGAAACAAGTTCTGGCATTTTAGTCATTTCAACCTTTACTGATATTACCCATCCTATAATAGCCCCTAATAAAATAGCGGCGCCAATTAATATATAAATGAACATAGGAACTTCTAATTCATGTAAAAATATCGTGCCTATTATTGCTAGTACCATTCCAGAAGCAGCAATTAAATTACCTTTTTTAGCAGTTTCAGGATGACCTAATAATTTCAAACCAACAACAAATGTTATGGTCGCTATCAGATATATTATACTTAAGGCTATATTCATTTTTTCTTCTTTTTAAACATTTGTAACATTCTGTTAGTAACGGCAAAACCACCTACAACATTAATAATTCCTAATACCACAGCTATAAAACCAAGTGATAAAGCAATGTAATTATCAGGGTCAGCATGTAGCATAACTAAAATGGCCCCAACTATTACAACTCCACTCAAAGCATTTGCTCCAGACATGAGTGGTGTATGCAAAACTGCGGGAATGTTTTTAATTACCTCGACTCCAATAAATACCGCTAAAATTAGGATGTATATTAATTCGAGATTGTTCTTAATAAATTCTATAAATTCTGTCATATCTAATCAGTTTTACCGTTTTGTCTTATTTCACCATTAAATACAATTAATGTTTCATTTGTTATTTCATCTTCCAGATCCCATTTAAGCTTAACTCCATCGGTTAAATGAATAATATAATTGTATAAGTTTTTAGCAAATAGATCACTGGCATTTGTTGATACGCTCTCGGGTGCTATTGTAGCACCAAAGACCTTGACTCCATGCTTTACAACCTGTTTATTTAGTTTACTTATTTCACAATTTCCACCTTGAGCAGCAGCTAGATCTATAATGACAGCTCCATTTTTCATTTGCTTCACTTGTTCTTCAGTAATCAATACTGGTGATTGTCTTCCTGGCACCATTGCAGTTGTAATAACTAAATCCGCTTTAAATAGAGACTCATTAACTGCATCTTGCTGTCTTTTAGCATAATCTTCTGATGCGGCTTTTGCATACCCTCCTTCGGCTTCGGCTTCTCCAGTATTATCAACAGAAATAAACTTAGCGCCTAAAGATTCTGTTTGTTCTTTTGTTTCTAATCTAATGTCAGTTGCTTCAACAATAGCACCTAAACGCTTGGCAGTTGCTATTGCCTGCAAACCAGCTACTCCTACTCCATATATTAACACTCTTGCTGGTGTAATAGTTCCAGCGGCAGTCATCATTAACGGGAATATTTTAGTCATTTCATATGCTCCCTTAATAACTGCCTTGTATCCTGCTAAGTTATTTTGTGAACTCAACACATCCATATCTTGAGCTCTGGTAATTCTTGGCATCGCATCCATTGACAGGGCAGTTGCTCCTTGCTTAGCTATTTGTTTCATGTCTTTTGGATGGGATTTATGGAATAGTTGAGCAATGATTATTTGTCCCTTTTTTAGTTTTTTTAATTCATCATTATCAAAAGGATTTATTTTAATTATAACATCACTATTCTTAAAAACATCCTCTTTAGTTCTAATTGGAGCACCTGCCTTACTATAGTCAGAATTTTTATAACTTGAAGCTATTCCAGCATCTTCTTGGACGATAACTTCAAATCCCTTTTCGACTAATTGTTTGGCTATTTTTGGTGTAATCGCTACACGTTTATCACCTTTTTGGGTTTCTTTTAAAATACCTATTTTCATAGTAGAATAAGTTTAACATTTGATCGTAAAGTTATATAAAATAAGCAGTTACAAAGATGATTATTGTCATTATTATTGTTCAAAATAATAATACTTATTTATCACTTTTTTTGTTAATTTTATTCATTATTTTCAATGTATATATCCATTATTTAAAGATTATTTAATCTTTTGATCTATACTCTGAATTAATTAAAATATTGCATTCTCAAATAGTTCAAATTTCCTTTTATTCAATTATTCTTATTAGACCTTATTTTTCTTATTCAAAACACCTTTTTTTGATATTCTAACCTCTTGATAATTCGATGTAGTCGATAATCTTTTGTATAGTCAAAAAATTAGATTAAAAAAAACCATACAATATTGTATCTTGCACCTTACATTTATAAGATTCATCCAAAATGTATAATAAGACAAAAACTATTATTAATTTATTGTTGGTCTTATTTTTATTTGAGACTACAGCGCAAGAATTACCTCCAATTGTAACTTTCTCTCCGCAAGATTATGAAGCTGATAATCAAATTTGGTCTATTTCTCAATCGACCGATGAATATATCTATGCCGCTAATGGTAAGGGTCTTTTAGAGTTTAATGGTGCAAACTGGAAACTATATACTATCCCTAATAACTCCATTATTAGATCAGTAAAAGTAATCCAGAATAAAATTTTTACAGGTTGCTTTAAGGATTTTGGTTATTGGGAAAGAGATGTTTTTGGAGACCTTAAATACACCTCACTTACAGCATTATTTGACCTCAACATACAAGAAGATGAAGAGTTTTGGAACATTACAGAGTTAGATGGCTGGATGATATTCCAATCCTTATCAAATATATACTTGTTAAACCTCAAGGATAAGACTTCTAAAATTATAAAATCTGATGCCCAGATATTCAAAATGTGGAATTTTAAGGAATCTATCTTTTTTCAGAAAACGGGGATTGGTTTATTTAAAATTGAAAATGGGAATGTAATATTGGTTAACAATCATGAAGTAATAAAGCAAAACCAGGTTATTGATATTTTTAATGTAGATAAGCAAACTCTCATACTAACAGATAATAGTGGAATCTTTGTTTTAAACGATGACCAATTACAACCTTGGAAAATTGACAGCGGAATTGATTTAAAGGATTTTAGCGTTTATAATGCCAAACAGCTCAAGGACGAAACACTCCTGTTAGGTACAATATCCAACGGTCTTTTTCATTTAAATAAAAATGGTAGTTTAATAGAACACTATACTCAAAATAATGGTCTCAATAACAATACTATTCTTAGCATATTTGAAGACAGCCATAATAATATTTGGTTAGGACTGGACTATGGTATAAATTTTATTAATAGAAATTCCAAATTCAGAGTTTATAATAATAAAGAAGGCTTACTGGGTACTATTTATAACGCCATTGTTTATAAAAATTTACTTTATGTAGGCACAAATCAAGGTCTATTTTTTAAAGAATTTAATAGCACTGACACTTTTAAACTAATAGAAGGTACTAAAGGGCAAGTTTGGGCCCTGAAAGAGATAGATGACCTTTTATTCTGTGGTCATAATAATGGCACATTTATCATTGATAACGGGGAAATTGAAAAAACCATTAATGAAGCTATTGGCACTTGGGATTTTAAATTATTCCCTAATAATTCTAATAAAATTTTACAAGGAAATTATGAAGGCTTGAACATTCTTGAAAAAACAAGCGGGATTTGGGAATACCAAAATAGAATAGAAGGTGCAGACATGTCCAGTAGATTTTTTGAATTATTTGATGATCAAATTTTTGTAAATCATGAGTTCAAAGGTCTTTATGAATTAAGTTTCACTAATAATTCTAATCAAGTACAAAGTTTAAATATTTCCAATACCGTTGAAAAGGGCATTGGATCTAGTCTTTTAAAGTTTTCAGGAGATTTGATATACTCGTCTTCAGAAGGTATTTTTAGGTATGACGAGAGTTCAAAGTTTGTCAAGGATTCATTATTTTCTTCATTATTTTCCCCATATAAATCATTATCAACATTGCTTAATATAAATGGAGATCCCAATAGATTATGGCGCTTTGCAGACGATAATATATTTATTATCTCAGCTGGAAGTGTGAGCAAGATTCCACAAAGTGAATTGATTCCAATCTCTGAAAATCTTAGAAACGTTGTGGCTGGATTTGAGAATTTATCAAAGATTGGTAACGAAGAATATTTAATTGGGACATCAAATGGGTATCTTATTTATAATAGATCTGTTCCAGATCCTGAAATAGAATTTAATATTAATATCAATTCAGTAGAAGCTAATGAGCTGGATCAACCAAAATCAAAATTAAATAGAACTATAAAAAATGAATTGGAAAACAAAACCAACAACCTTGCAGTCTCATATAGTATGCCTTATTTTGGAGAAATTGTCAATAACAAATATCAGTATCAATTGGTTGGTTTATCAGATCATTGGTCAGAATGGACTACAGAATCAAGTCAATTTTTTGAAAATTTACCTTTTGGCAACTATACATTTATGGTAAGAGGGAAAAATGGAAGTAATTTTAGCCAAAATATAGCTTCATTTGATTTTGAAATTAATCGCCCATGGTTTCTCACTAATTTAGCAATTGCTCTGTATTGCTTGATAGGATTGATAATAATTATAATTATCCACAATTTTTACAAAGGTTACTATGTTAATCAGCAAAGGAGATTATTAGAGGATGCTGAACGCAAAATTGAGCTTAATGAGCTAGCAAATAGCCAGAAATTAATTGAATTAAAGAACGATAAACTCAAACAAGATATTGAAAATAAAAATAGAGAATTAGCAATTTCTACAATGAGTATAATTAAGAAAAATGAATTCCTGAATGGTATAAAGAATGAATTAAAAACTGCTGAAAACCCAAAAATCAAATCGGTCATTCAATTAATAAACAAAAACATTAATAATACAGATGATTGGCAGTTCTTTGAAAAAGCCTTTAACAATGCCGATAAGGATTTCTTAAAAAAAGTAAAATCAATACATCCAGAGCTAACTCCTAACGACCTTAAACTTTGTGCTTACCTCAGGTTGAACTTGGCATCAAAAGAGATAGCTCCTTTGCTTAATATTTCCTCCCGAAGTGTTGAAGTTAAACGTTACCGTTTACGTAAAAAAATGAACTTACCTCATGAATTCAGCTTAACAAATTATATTCTGGAAATATAAAACTACAACATTCTTAAAAAAACCTATACATTACCACAACATCTGTATTTTTTAACAGTATTCTTCCCTCTATTTCTCTATATTTATTAGTCTTAAAGCGCTGCTAACAGGTTGTCATTCAAAGTGTTTTATCAAGAAAATATATCTATTTTTTTAGTGTATGTTTTTTGTTGTACTGTTTTTTATGATTTTCTTAACATGAAGTATTAAGTTTATCTAAATAAAAGATTAACTCAATATGAAAGCAAAAATTTTAATCCTCACATTGTTTTTTATGACCACTTTAGCATTCAGTCAGACTGTAGATGTTAGTGGTACAGTTACAGATGCTGGTAATATTCCATTGCCAGGTGTAAATGTAATTGTGAAAAACACAACCAAAGGGGCTTCAACAGACTTTGACGGTCTGTATGCGTTAAACGAAGTTCCTGTAAATTCAATACTGGTATTTTCATACATTGGATTTCAAACTGAAGAAATATTAATAACCAGCGACACTACAACCATTAACGTTGTCTTACAGGAAGACGCTGAGTCACTTGATGAAGTGGTTGTTATTGGTTATGGTACACAAAAGAAAAAGGAAATTACAGGTGCCGTAAGCGTTGTGTCTGCAGAATCAATTGAAAAGCTTAAACCAACTCGTATCGAGCAAGCTTTACAAGGGCAAGTAGCAGGTGTAAACATCACAACTAATTCAGGGTCTCCTGGTGGTGACTCAACAATTAGTATTAGGGGTGTATCAACAAACGGTGACAGCAGACCTTTAATATTGGTGGACGGAAATGTTGTGGAAGATCTAAGTGTTATTAATCCTAATGACATTGAAAGCATGAATGTACTAAAAGATGCAACCGCTGGTATTTATGGTGTTAGAGCTGCAAATGGGGTTATTTTAATTACGACTAAAACGGGACGTAAAGAGATGCCTTTAACTGTTGAATATAGTGCCTATATAGGAATTCAGACAACAACTCGAAAAATGCCCGTATTAAATGCTACAGAGTATGCTGCAATAGTTAATGAAGCCCATGCTAATGGAGGCAGTACACCACCATTTACTAATTTATCAGAGTTGGGAGTTGGTACAGATTGGCAAGATGAAGTGTTTCAAACAGCACCAATACAAAACCACGCTATTACCATTAAAGGCGGAAAAGAAAAGTCGTCCTATTCATATAGTGGTTCTTTTTTAACACAAAATGGTATTGTTGGTAATAGTAATTCTAATTTTACTCGTTTCACGAATAGCGCGAGTTATAATTTAGATTTTTTAGAGAATTTTAAATTTAAGTCTGGGCTTACTTTAACAAGAACAAATAAAAGAAATCTTCCAGAAAACACTTTAGGTTCTGTACTTTTTAATGCCTTAAACATGGCTCCAAATATTCCCGTAAGAGATGAATTAGGTGCATATTCTTTAGCAGATGGTTTAGGCGGTGAGGTTATTAATCCTATAGCTCAAGTTGCTAATACTTACAATAGAGGTAAAGTAATGAAGCTTAATGGATTTGCCGGAGTATCGTATAACTTCTTAGATCATTTTACAGCAGAAGCAAATATTCAATTTAATTATGCCGAAGTGACTGAAAAAATATTTGATCCTATTGATTATTACGGGATCGGAAAGGTTTTTAATACACAGAGAAGTGTAGTTGTAGAAAATTTGGACTACTTCAGAGACTACACGTTTGATGCTTTTATTAAATATGATAATACATTTAATGATACGCATAAACTTAATGTACTTTTAGGAACCTCGGTTTTTAAAACTACAGGAGAATATACAGGTAAAAAGGGATATGATATTATTGATAATAATGTGGCAAATGCAAATATCGATCAAGCCTTTGATGTGGAAGACAGATTTAGAGATGAAGGAAGAAACGACAAGTTTGACTCCAGATTATTATCTTATTTTACTAGAGTGCAATATGATTATAAAGGTAAATATTTATTGTCTGTAGTAGTACGTAGAGATGGTTCAACAAAGTTTGGACCAGATAACAAGTTTGGATATTTTCCTTCAGGATCCATTGGTTGGATTGCTTCAGATGAAGAATTCATGAGTGAAAATAACTTCTTTGATCTATTAAAAGTGAGAGCCTCTTATGGTATCTTAGGTAATGATAGAATTGGAGATTTTAGATACAGCAGCCAATTAGATGGGGAGGGCATTTATTTTTTTAATGACCAACAGTATGTTGGATCAGCTAGTGGTGATATTGCTAATCCAGAAATTAAATGGGAAAAACAAAAAACATTGGATATAGGATTGGATATAAAAATTCTTGATCGCAAAATTGATATTACAACCGATTATTTTAAAAGACGAACAGAAGATTTGTTGGTGCAATCTCAAGTCTCAGGATTAATAGGTACAGGAGCAGCTCCATTTGTTAATGCTGGAATAGTTGAAAATGAAGGGCTTGAATTTGCAATTGGTTATTCAGGTAATTTTAGTGAAGATTTTGAATTTAGTATCAAGTATAATGTTACGGCAATAAATAATGAGGTTGTTGAGGTAAGTGGTGGAGAAGGTGAATTTCTTACAGGAGGAGGTTTTGGAATATCTCAACCCGATATATCCAGAATGGAAGCTGGGTTTCCTTTAGGTTACTTTGTAGGATATCAAACAGATGGTATTTGGCAAAATCAAAGCGAAATTGATGCTACACCAGTATATACTAATATTATAGCACAGCCGGGAGATTTTAAGTTTGTAGATCAAAATGGTGATGGTGTTATAGATTTAGATGATAGAGTAGATCTTGGAAATCCTTTACCGGATGCTACAATGGGTCTTAACTTATCTATGGATTATAAAAAGTGGGATTTTTCAGCCTATGCATTTGCATCTTTAGGAAATGATATTGTACGTAATTACGAACGTAATCAGGCATTAGTAAATAAACCTAATTCTTATTTAGATCGTTGGACTGGACCTGGAACAAGTAATAGCTCACCAAGGGTAACAACTGGAGCGACTTCTAATACAGATTTTTCTGATTTTTATGTAGAAGATGGTTCTTTTGTACGCTTACAGAATGTTCAATTAGGGTATACGTTTTCTAATGATACGGAGGAATCTAAAATCGATAAGTTCCGTATTTATATATCCGGAAGTAATTTGGTGACTTTAACTGAGTATAGTGGTTACGACCCAACAGCAGGAACAGGTGACCCAATTGGAGGCGGAATAGATCAAGGGTTTTACCCAACTGCTGCCACAGTTTTATTAGGAGTTAACGTAAAATTTTAATTAAGAATTATGAAAAATTTAAAAATTATTTATACCCTCTTTACAGTTCTTATCATGCTTTCTTGTAGTGATGATTTTGTAGAGGTGGATCCACAAGACGCAAGTTCTGAAACCTTTTTTAACTCAGAACAAGATTATCAGGACGCACTAGTAGCGGCTTATGATTATTTACAAACAACAGCGAAATTTTACCAATTTGCAGAAATAGCTTCAGATAACACCTTATGTGGAGGAGAAAGTGCAACAGATTCACCATATATTCAAGAAATAGATGATATGATTCATTCAGCCGTAGGTCAAAGTAATGGCGGATTAAGAACTATGTGGCGATGGATGTACGAAGCCGTAAACCGTTGTAATTATATTATGGAGTTTCAAGACAAAACAGATTTTGCAAATAAAACCAGTGTTTTGGCTCAAACCAGGTTTTTAAGAGCTTACTATAATTTTATATTAGTAAAATGGTGGGGAGATGTACCTATGTTAGTTGATAAACGCATACAATTTGGAGATCAATTTGGTATTGGTAGAACGCCTGCAGCAGAAGTTTATGCATTAATTGAAGCCGATTTAATTTTTGCAGCCGCGAATTTACCTTATGTACAGAGTCAAACTGGTAGAGCTACTAAAGGTGCTGCACAAGCCTTATTAGGAAAAGCATATTTGTATCAAGACAAATTTGCGGAATCAGCAGCTGTCTTGGAGGATCTAATTAACAGTGGTCCACATAGATTATTGACAAGTGCAGAGTATCCTGACATGTTTGAACGTGACAACGAAAATAATATAGAATCAGTTTTCGAAGTACAGTATTCTGATGTTGACGGAGGTAGCTTCGATTGTTTCCAATGCCTTGAAGGTAACTATTCTGTATATTTTAACGGCCCAAGAGGTTTCTTCGATTCCACTGGTAAATTTGATGCCGGCTATAGTTTTAATGTACCTACTGCAGAAACAGTGGCTGCGTTTGAGCCTGGAGATCTTCGTTTAGAAACTTCAATATTAGATATTGAACAATATATAGCCGATAATCCAGGGTCAAGTTATCAAGAAGGTGCTGGATACGAGCAAACAGGTTATTTTAATAGAAAATATATAGCACGAAAAGGCGATTTAAATAACCCTGATGCTGCTCTTACAAATCCTGATAATTATCGCGCAATTAGGTTTGCAGATGTGTTATTAATGGCTGCTGAAGCCTTAAACAGAGGTAGTATTAGTGATGCAAGAGCACAAGACTATTTAAACCAAGTGCGCAACAGAGCTTTGTTAGCAGATGTAGCAACATCAGGGACAAATTTAACTAACGATATTTATAAAGAACGTCGAGTTGAGTTAGTTGGTGAAGGCCATCGTTTCTTCGATTTGGTAAGAACCGATAGAGCTGAAGGTACAATACCTGGCTTTTCAAAAGCTAAAGGGCATGAACTTTTTCCAATACCTTTTGAAGAAATATTGCTGTCAGGTGACCAATGGGAAAATAACCCTGGATATTAATAATAAAAAAATTAGATATGAAAACAATAAAATATGTATTAAGTTTAGCTTTGGTCTTCTTTATAAGTTGTTCAGACGACGATAATGATCTAAGCTTTGTTGATAATGTGGTGGCTCCTGAAAATGTGTCTGCACAGTTTCTATTGACACAAGATAATACAGGATTAGTAACTATTACACCTAATTCTGATGGCGGAGTTTCCTATAATATAAAGCTTGGTGATGATGATACAGCAGAAGCTGTTAGTATTGATCAAGGCGAACATATTGAGCATACCTATGCTGAAGGCACTTATTCAATTGAAGTTGAAGCTATTGGTGTTACTGGTTTAACTACAAGTATCTCTCAAGATTTAGTTGTGTCGTTTAGAGCACCAGAGAATTTACAAATAACAGCGGAAATAGATGCTTCTAATCCATTTGCAATCAATGTGTCCGCAACGGCAGATTTTGCTGCTTCGTTTTTAGTGTACTTTGATACATCTAACGTAGATGAAGAAGCTACACCATTAGCTTTAGATGGTACTGTACCTTTTGAATATCCTAGTGTAGGAGACTACACTATTAAAGTGGTTGCCTTAAGTGGAGGTGCTGAAACAGCTGAATTAACCGAAGTAGTAACAATATCTTCACCAGTAGAATTACCAATTGATTTTGAAATTTTTGATTCAAGTGTTTTCCAAGGGTTTGGAGGCGCATCTAACGCTGTTATAGACAATCCAGATCCAAATGGAAATGATTCAGCTACAGTAGGGCAAATTGTTAAAGATGCTCCGGAGGTTTGGGCAGGTAATGTAATTACTTTATCGGCACCTATCGATTTTTCAGAAAAGAAAATAATTAAAATGAACGTATGGTCACCTAGACCAGGAGGAAAAATATTGTTAAAGGTTGAGAACCTTGATGATGGAGGTATTTTCTTTGAAACAGAAGTTACAACTGTTGGAAACAGTTCTTGGGAGGAAGTGTCCTTTGATCTAAGTGCCATTGATACCGCCAACACATATCAAAAAATAGTATTGTTTTTTGATTTTGGAACAGTAGGAGATGGTAGTAGCGATTGGACATTCTATATAGATAATATAAAACAAGCTTTTCCTTCAACAGGATCATTTGCTAAATTGATGGTTGAAGATTTTGAAGCTGCACCAGCATTATTACCTTTTGGAAACGCAGCCGCAGAAGTTATTACTTTAGATGACTTACCTTCAGGTTTAGGAAATGTTACTGCTAAAGTTGCTCAATTATCCAAACCTACAGGAGCAGAAGTTTGGGCAGGAGTTACTCGAGAAATTGCTACACCTTTAGACTTAGATACCTATAGTAATATAAGTGTAAAAACATGGTCGCCAAAAACGGGAGCAGTAGTTAAGGTTAAAATAGAGAATGCAGACGCCACTATCACTCATGAAGTTGATATGAATACAACAGTTTCCGATGCTTGGGAAGAATTAGTGTATGACTTTAGTACAGCCCCAGCTGCTGAATATGTAAAAGTTGTAGTATTCTTTGATTTTGGTGTTTCAGGAGATGATTCAGTTTATTATTATGATGATATTCAGTTAAGTAATAATGGAACTCCACCATCATTGTTTGAAGATTTTGAAGCTGCGCCAGCATTATTACCTTTTGGAAATGCAGCTGCAGAAGTTGTTATTTTAGATGATTTACCTTCAGGTTTAGGAAATGTTACTCAGAATGTTGCTCAATTTAATAAAGTTTCAGGAGCAGAAGTCTGGGCAGGAGTTACTCGGGAACTAGGTACACCTTTAGACTTAGATGCTTTTAGTAAAATAAGTGTGAAAACATGGTCTCCAAAAACGGGAGCAGTAGTTAAAGTTAAAATAGAGAATGCAGACGCCACTATCACTCATGAAGTTGATATGAATACAACAGTTTCCGATGCTTGGGAAGAATTAGTGTATGACTTTAGTACAGCCCCAGCTGCTGAATATGTAAAAGTTGTAGTATTCTTTGATTTTGGTGTTTCAGGAGATGATTCAGTATATTACTTTGATGATTACACTCTTACTGATTAAATTAATATAAAAAGATATTAAATATAAAATTATATAAAATGAAAAACATAAAATATATATTAGGCATTTTTCTTTCTCTGGCACTTATGAGTGGCTGTCAGGAAGATGACCTTACAATTGGAGATCTTACAGCTCCTAGTAACATCGAAATATCAATAACCTATCTGGATGACACCAATGACGATGGAATACCAGATGAAACAACTGCTCCTGGTTTAGGTAGTGGTTTAGTAGAACTTTCTGCTACTGCAACTAATGCTTCTGCATTCCATTTTATTATACAGAATGGAACAAAACTTCAAACTGATGGGACTGTAGAACATACTTTTACTGTACTTGGCAACAATACGTACGCCGTTACAGTAATTGCTTATGGAGCTGGAGGAATCTCTACAAGCAAAACAATTGAAGTTGAAGCTCTGGCGCTTTACGAACCGCCAGCAGATCTACTGGAAATGCTACATGCAAACAGCACAAGAACATGGAAGATTGCGTCTGATGTTGCCAAACACTTTGGATTAGGCCCTGTTGGTGGCGGAACTAATTCTGAATGGTATGGTGCTGGTCCTGGAGACAAAGCGGATACAGGAATGTATGATGACAGATATACCTTTAACGTGGATGGAACATTCACACACGATGTAGGTCCAGATGGGTTTGTATTTGGTCGTGAGGTTTTAATTGATGAATTAGGTGGTTCTGGTGGCGTTGCCAATGGACAGGATATTGAGCAATATTTATTGGATTCTTATACAGCTAATTATTCTTTAACTGCACCAGGTGGCGCAGAAACTATAAACCTAACCGGTACAGCTTTTGTTGGATACTATATAGGTGGAGATCATAAGTATAAAATACATAGTCGTTCAGCTAATGAAATGATTATAACATCAACCGATGGAAATGGTGAGTTTAATTGGTGGTTTACATTAATACCAGAATAATCGAATAATTATATTGATTTTTAGCAAAAAAAAGGGGTTGATCTAATCAACCCCTTCATTTACAATAATTAGACATCCTTTAAAATTTGGTTTATGAAAAAGATTCCAATTTTAATAATCCTCATTTTCTCATTTTTAATATCGGGAATGGTAATATCATGTTCTGGTGGAAGTGATGATGGAGACAATTCTGATGATGAAGGACCACTAGTAATTATGCCATCTAACTTGACACTTTCTGTAGATGTTGTAGGTACAGATGGTAATAATCCTAGCGGAGATGGTACAGGAGTTATTCAATGTACAGTTTCTGCTACAGACGCCGTAAAATATGGTTTCAAATTCGGTTCTGGTGAGGAAATAGAAAGTTTTAGCGGAAATATTGAACACACCTATACCGTTGAAGGATCTAATGAATATCTGGTTACGGTATTTGCTTATTCAAGTACAAATCATTCTATAAGTACGTTTCAGACCATTACTGTTTATGTTGCGGAAAATGGACCACAATTAGTTTGGTTTGATGAATTTAACACAAATGGAGCTCCAGATTCAACTAAATGGGGTTATGATATAGGTGGAAATGGCTGGGGAAATGGTGAATCTCAATATTATACTAGTAGATCTGACAATGTAATTGTTGAAGATGGAGTATTAAAAATTACTGCTAAACGAGAAGATTATCAAGGTTCAGAATTTACTTCTGCAAGGATGCTTACTCTTGGAAAATATGACTTTACATATGGTAGAGTTGAAATTAGCGCAAAATTACCTACGGGTGGAGGAACCTGGCCAGCTCTTTGGATGCTTGGATCTAATTTTACCTCTGTGGGATGGCCCGCTTGTGGTGAAGCCGATATTATGGAACATGTAGGCAATAATCAAGGGACTGTTTCCAGTGCTATGCATACACCTTCTAGTAACGGAAACACCGTTAATCACGGAGACCAGTATTTGGCAGATGTTTCAACAGCCTTTCATGTTTATTCGGTCGATTGGTCAAATGAAGCAATGGTATTTTCCGTTGATGACGTAGTTCATTACACCTATGACCCTGCCGTTAAAAATGCTAGCACATGGCCTTTTGATGCAGATATGTTCTTTATTTTCAATGTAGCCATGGGTGGAAGTTTTGGAGGAAACATTGATCCCTTATTTACAGAATCTACAATGGAAGTCGATTATGTAAGAGTATACCAATAATTATTAATAAATGTTTATCAATAATTTGTTTAAATTAGTCCATTAATAAAAAAGGCCAGGTATTCACTTACTGGCCTTTTTTTGTTAATTTTATAAATAACTACTCTTAAGTAAAAAATTATATAATCATGCTGCAAAATTCTAATTTAAAATTAATCCTCGTTTCAATCATTTTTACTTCATTGATTGGATGCAAGGAAAAAACAGAACCAACAAAAAACGAAACTACAACACTTAATAATTCATTCGATTTGGATTTTTCTAAAAGCAAGGTCTACACGACAACAGCAGGAAATGATGTGAAATTACAGTTGACTTCAGAAAAAATAGAGTTTTCTGATTTTGGCCAACCATTAGAAACACAGGCTTCTATATTGGTAAATCCTTCTAAAGAACATCAGACTTTTGTAGGCATTGGAGCTGCCTTGACTGATGCTTCTGCCGAAACGTTCTATAAACTTAATAAGGATCAACAAAAATTATTCATGGAGGCTTATTATAGTCTGGATAAAGGTATAGGATACTCGTTGGGGAGAACTATTATTCACAGTTGCGACTTTTCTCCTTACAGCTATACTTATGTTGAAGAAGGCGATAAAGATTTAAACACTTTTAATATCGATCATGATAAGGAGTTTAGAATTCCATTTACTAAATTGGCTATTGAGGCTGCTGGAGGCGACTTAGTTATGTTCGCTAGCCCATGGAGTCCTCCTGCATTCATGAAAACTAATAATAATATGTTGCAAGGAGGTAAATTGAAACCTGATTTTTATCAACCTTGGGCAAACTACTATGCTAAGTTCATAAAGGCATACGAAAAAGAAGGGATTCCAATTTGGGGACTATCCATTCAAAATGAACCAATGGCAGTTCAACGTTGGGAATCGTGCATTTATACTGCAGAAGAAGAACGCGATTTTTTAAAGAATTATTTAGGTCCAACTCTTGAAAAAGAAGGTTTAGGCGATAAAAATATTATTGTCTGGGATCATAACAGAGACCTGTTGTTCGAGCGAGCCAATGTCATTTTAAATGACCCTGAAGCGAATAAGTATGTTTGGGGAACTGGTTTTCATTGGTATGAAGATTGGAAAGACGGTACACCAATGTTCAAGAATGTTGGAGCTGTGAATGAAGCCTTTCCAGATAAAAAATTGATTTTCACTGAAGGTTGTAACGAAGCTTATGATTTAGATAGAATTGAAGATCCAAAACTAGCCGAACGCTATGCTAAATCAATGATCAACGATTTTAACAACGGAACAGTTGCCTGGACCGACTGGAATATTTTACTGGATGAAAAAGGAGGCCCAAATCATGTAGGAAACTTATGTTTTGCACCAGTTCATGGAAACACCCAAACAGGCATGCTTACATTTACCAACTCCTATTACTACATTGGTCATTTTTCTAAATTTATTCGCCCAGGAGCTAAAAGACTGACCACAGGAACAACTGCAAACCATTTGAGTGCAACTTCTTTTATCAATACTGATGGAAGTTTAGTGGTGGTTGCCTTAAATGAAAGTGACAATGAATTGGAGTATATGCTAACCATTCAAGGTAAAACGGCAACCTTAAATATGCCTGCACGATCAATTCAAACAATTATTCTGTAATAACAAAATAACCAACCAATATGAAAAGTCAGGAACCTAAAATGCAATTGAACAAATCGTATACTGTTTTAATTAGTTTAATTGTTGCATTGGGAGGCTTTTTATTAGGGTTTGACAGTGCCGTTATTTCTGGTGCTGTTAAGGGAATCACCATCTATTTTGAGATGACAGAATGGATGTTAGGATTTTCTGTTGGCTGTGTTGTTTTTGGTGCCATGGCTGGGAATTTACTAGCAGGACCCATGAGCGATCGCTTTGGTAGAAAAAACATTCTTATAGTTGTTGCCGCACTTTTTACAGTTTCAGCAACCTGGTCTGCACTTTCTACTGGTTATACTGAATTTATTATAGCCAGAATAATTGGTGGAATTGGAATTGGTGGTGCTATATTAATTGCACCAATTTATATTGCAGAAATAGCACCTCCTAAACTACGTGGGAGCCTGGTTTCCTTCAACCAATTAAATATTGTTATTGGTATTTCAGTCGCCTATTTTTCTAACTACTTTCTTGTTAATATGGAAGGTGAAAGCTGGAGATGGATGTTAGGAGTCGAAGCTATTCCTGCATTTATATATTTTGCGGCACTATGGACAGTTCCTAGAAGCCCTAGATGGTTGATATTAAAGTTGAATAAGGTCGAGCTGGCAAGCAAAACATTAGCAAAAATTGGAGGGGAAGAATATGCCGATACCACAATTGCAGAAATTCAAAGAGGCGTTGCTAAAAAAGAATCTAAAGGTCGATTGGCCGATCTGTTTTCAAGTAGATATGCAACCATCATGATAATAGCTTTAGGGATTGCATTTTTCCAACAGATCACAGGTATAAATGCAGTATTCTACTATGCGCCAACAATTTTTGAACAAGCGGGAGGTAGTACGGATTCATCCTTTTTGCAGGCTATAGTCGTTGGACTTACTAATTTGGTTTTTACGCTTGTTGCAATCTGGTTGATTGATAGACTGGGCAGAAAACCGCTTCTTCTTATTGGTACCTCATTTATGACAATTGCATTGTTAATGGCTACGTTTGCTTTTAATAATGCAAGCTATGATTTTAATGAAAAAACCTTAAGTAAAGTAAGTGACCCTGAAATTAAGACAGCTTTAGCCGATTTAAGTGGCAAATCATTTGATGGTCAATCAGTTCTTTTTACAGAAGTACAAACCAAACTTAATGAAGAGCAATTCTTAAAATTCAAACGAAATGAAATTACCAATTTTATTCAAATAAACGCCACTTTGGTTCTGATAGCTATTTTATTATATGTTGCATCCTTTGCAATATCACTCGGGCCTGTTATGTGGACGTTGATCTCTGAGATCTTCCCTAGTAAAATAAAAGGAATAGCAATATCTGTTGTTGGTTTTTTCAATTCTTTGATAAGCTTTTCAGTAACGCAGGTCTTTCCATGGGAACTATCGAATTTAGGACCAACAATGACGTTTGCAATTTATGCACTGCTGTCTTTATGTGCAGTATTCTTCGTCTATAAATTTGTAATTGAGACCAAAGGTAAAACTTTGGAACAAGTAGAAGAGTTATTAATAAAATCATAGTAACAGATATGGTATTAGTAATAGAATATTCAACTAATCAGGTTAATTAAAACAAACCAAAAAAGCTACAATTAATGAAACCAAATACTATTTATATAGGAAAAAACAAAACATCCTTTGACACTAAAGATGTCAAAGGTGATCTGGTTATTATTGATAATGAAAATTATTACAAAATTTCCAATTCCGATGCAATGAGACCCTTCTTCATGAGTATCGTAAGTGATTGCAATCATTGGATGTTCATTTCGAGTAATGGAGGACTTTCAGCAGGTAGAAAAGACAGTGAATCATCTTTGTTTCCATATTATACAGACGATAAAATAACAGAATCAGCAGACTTAACTGGTAGTAAAACCATCCTTCAAGTTCATGCTGAAGCTGCTACATATTTATGGGAACCATTTTCTGATAAATATGAGGGAATCTATTCAATTCAGAGAAACCTGTATAAAAACAACATTGGGAACAAGATCATTTTTGAAGAAGTCAATTCTGATCTGGGGCTCACTTTCAGGTATCAATGGAATTCTAGTAATGAATTTGGGTTTGTTAAAAAATCGACCTTGGTTAACAATTCTAATTCTGAAGTTAAAATTACAGTTTTAGATGGTATTCAAAATATACTTCCTCATGGCGTTCCTTCAGATTTACAGAATACCAGAAGTAATTTAGTAGATGCCTATAAAAAATGCGAATTAGAGGCCGAATTGGGATTAGGTATATATGCTTTAAGTGCTATCATTGTTGATAAAGCTGAACCAAGTGAAGCCCTAAAAGCTACAGTGGCATGGTCTATTGGGATCGATAATCCAAAATACTTGATATCCTCACTGCAGCTAGATGATTTCAGAAAAGGGCAAGAAGTAGTTCAAGAAATTGACATAAAAGCTGAAAAAGGAGCATATTTTATTAGCTCTAATTTGGCTCTGAAGAGTCAAGGAGAAAAAACATGGATGATAGTTGCCGATGTTAGTCAATCGATGGTTGGGATTACAAAGATTGCGGGAAAAATAAAAAATGAAACCAATCTTTCTGTATTGGTCCAACATGATATAGATTTAGGGTCAAAACGTTTGTTGGAACTAGATGGAGCATCTGATGGAATGCAGTTAACAGCCGACAGGTTAAAAAATACCAGACATTTTTCCAATACCCTTTTTAATATTATGAGAGGTGGTATTTTTGATAATAACTATAATATCGAAAAAGACGATTTTATAAAATACATTGAGAATGCCAATAAAAAAGTTAGGAAGAAAAAAGAAGATCTGTTAGCAAATCTTCCGGACTTGTTTACTCTTAAATATTTAAGAGACATCGCAAATAAAGATACGGATAAGAACCTAAAAAGACTTTGTTTTGAATACATGCCGCTCAAATTTAGCAGAAGACATGGCGATCCTAGTAGACCATGGAATAAATTTTCCATTAATACGACACATGAAGATGGCTCAAAAATTTTAGATTATGAAGGTAACTGGAGAGATATTTTTCAAAACTGGGAAGCTCTTGCTCATTCGTATCCCGAATTTATAGAGAGCATGATCCATAAATTTTTGAATGCAACAACTTTTGATGGATATAACCCATATCGTGTAACTAAAGGTGGTATTGATTGGGAAATCATAGAGCCAGACGATCCTTGGTCCTATATAGGTTATTGGGGAGATCATCAGATTGTCTATTTACTTAAGTTTTTAGAGTTCATCGAGAATTATTATCCTAATCAGTTAGGAGCTTACTTTAGTCAGGAAATCTTTGTTTATGCAAACGTACCTTACAGAATAAAAAGTTACGAGGACATTTTAATTAATCCGAAAGACACCATAGATTTTGATCACGAATCTGATGAACGAATCAGTCAAAAAAGGATTGAATTGGGTGCTGATGGAAATTTACTTAGAGATGAAAATTTCTTCATTTATAAAGTCAATCTTCTAGAGAAGCTTTTAGCAACCGTATTGGCAAAACTATCCAACTTCATCCCTGAAGCAGGTATTTGGATGAATACCCAAAGACCCGAATGGAATGATGCCAATAATGCATTGGTAGGTAACGGCGTTTCAATGGTTACATTAAACTATTTGCGACGATTTTTAAATTTCTTTGAAGGTTTAATTGAAAATATTCCTGAAGAAAGTAACGAAGTTTCAATTGAATTGGCCAACTTTTTTAATAAGGTACATGAGACGTTTAAAGATAATGTTCATTTACTTTCCGGCAAGATTTCAGACTCAGAAAGAAAAACTATCTTGGATGGACTCGGAAACGCAGGCAGTGAATATAGATTGAATATATACGATAATGGTTTTTCCAGCGACAAGGGAACCATCACTAAAAAGGGATTGTTGGCATTCCTGGAAATCTCTAAAAAATACCTTGAACATTCAATCGATGCAAATAAACGAGAAGATAAACTTTACCATTCATATAATTTGATGACTGTTAAAAGTGATTCAGAAGTATCCATTTCTTATTTACCAGAAATGTTAGAAGGTCAGGTCGCAGTGTTAAGTTCAGGATATATTTCAGGAAAGGACTCCTTAGAACTTTTGGATGCCTTAAAAAGAAGCGCTTTGTTCAGGGAGGATCAATATAGCTATATATTGTACCCAAATAAGGAACTCCACAGATTCTTTAAGAAAAATATTATTCCTTCTAAAAAGGTAAAAGAATCGAAGTTATTAAAGCAGCTGTTAGAGGATGGAAACACTCAAATTATTGAAAAGGATACCGCAGGTAACTACCATTTTAATGGCAATTTCAACAACGCAAATAGTCTAAAAGCAGCACTATCAAAGTTGCCTGTAGAAAAGTACCAGGAACTTATAGAAAAAGATAGAGCATTATTACTGGATGTCTTTGAAGAGGTGTTCGACCATAAATCATTTACTGGAAGATCTGGAACATTCTTCGGATTCGAAGGATTAGGATCTATCTATTGGCATATGGTTTCAAAATTATTACTCAGTGTTATGGAAACTTGTTTGTTAGCAATTGAGAATAAGGAAAGTGAAGTGACCATAGGAAAACTATTAGAACATTTCTATGAAATTTATGAAGGAATAGGCGTTCACAAATCTCCGGAATTATATGGCGCTTTCCCTACAGATCCATATTCTCATACTCCTGGAGGAAAAGGTGCCCAACAACCAGGAATGACAGGTCAGGTAAAAGAAGATATTTTAAGCAGGTTTGGTGAATTAGGCGTGTTAGTTCACGATGGTAAATTACATTTTAATCCTGGCTTATTAAGAAAAGAAGAGTTCCTAAAAGAACCTGAAACCTTCAATTATCTGGATGTAAATAGCCAAGAAAAGCAAATTGAGTTGGAAAAAAATTCACTTTGCTTTACATATTGTCAAATTCCTGTAATCTATAAGTTATCGGAAACAGAAAGTGTACAAATTATATTTAATGATTCTGCTCCACAAAACTTTGAAGGCCTTAGCCTTAATAAGGAGACAAGTAAAAAGGTGTTTGAAAGAACAGGAGAGATCGATCAAATAATAGTTTCAATAATAAAATAAGTAAAGATTAAGGCATGATGAAAAACGTAAAAATTATTGTTTATTTTTTAACTGTGATCCTAACATTTTCATGTAACAACAAGACTAACAAAGAGAGTAATACTAATACCGTGAAGGAGCAATTAAATTTAACAGCAAAAGACATTTTAGGAAACCCTAAATATTTGGCAATGTCCTATGGAGGGTATAGATATGTGGATCATGATATTGAACCAACATTAGATGAAATCAAGGAAGATATGAAACTATTATCTGCAATGGGAATCAGAATCTTACGTACTTATAAAGTGCATTTACCACAAGCTTCTAATATATTAAAGGCAATTTCAGAATTAAAAAAAGAAGATCCTGACTTTGAAATGTATTTGATGTTAGGCGCTTGGATAGATTGTAAAAATGCATTCACAGATGAAACACCTGATCACAATCAGGAAAGCGAAGCCAATGCTCCTCAAATTGAAGAGGCGGTGAGACTTGCAAATCAATATCCAGATATAGTAAAAGTAATTGCTGTAGGAAATGAGGCCATGGTAAAATGGGCTGCGAGTTATTATGTGCAGCCAAACGTCATCTTAAAATGGGTAAATCATTTGCAAGAATTGAAAAATTCTGGAAAGTTGCCTAAAGATTTGTGGATTACAAGTTCAGATAATTTTGCGTCCTGGGGAGGCGGTGGTGAAGAATATCATGTCGAAGATTTAAACGCATTAATTAAAGCTGTAGATTTTATTTCAATGCATACCTATCCCATGCATGACACACATTATCAACCTGAATTTTGGTTAGAATCAGAAGGCCAAGAAGAAATGACAGATTTAGAAATAATTGATTCGGCTATGTTGAGAGCGAAAAAATATGCCATGTCTCAATATCAATCCGTAGAAGATTATATGAAAAGTTTAGGTGTTAATAAACCTATTCATGTTGGCGAAACCGGATGGGCAAGCGTGTCAACTGGTTATTATGGCCCTAAAGGGTCCAAATCATCCGACGAATATAAAGAAGCACTGTATTACAAACACATGCGTGATTGGACAAATGAAGCAGGATTATCTTGTTTTTACTTCGAGGGCTTTGATGAACCTTGGAAAGGTGGAAACAATCCTGGTAATTCAGAAAAGCACTTTGGGCTATTCACAGTAGAAGGTAAAGCTAAATATGTCATATGGGATTTAGTGGACAATGGAACGTTTGAAGGCTTAACAAGAAATGGGAATCCAATAACAAAAACGTTTAATGGAGACAAAGAAGCGTTAATGGACACCGTTTTGGTTCCTCCTTCTGCAGAATAGAACTGTATAATTAAAATCGAGACAATGAAGCATTACCTTTATTTTTTACTTATTGCAATCACTTTTTTGAGCTGTACTAAAAAAATTGCTTTAGATATTGCCACTACTTCTGAAAGGCAAATATTAGTGAATGATTCTCCTTATACCATTAAAGGAATCTGTTATCATCCTGTTCCAAAAGGAAGCGATAATAGAGACTTCAGCAACTTGACTGAAGATTTAGAATTAATGGTTGAGGCTGGTATCAATACTATCAGAGTATATTCTCCTATTGATGATAAAGCCGTTCTCGATGAGATAGAAGCAGCAGGTTTAAAAGTTGTTCTTGGTTTTGGTTACAACCAAGACGGAAACTTCGATATTCTTTCAGGCTCATTTATAGATTATGTAAACACCTATAAAAATCATAACGCAATCTTAATGTGGGAACTTGGCAATGAGTATAACTATCATCCGGAATGGTTTGATGGAGATATAAAGAACTGGTATAATGCCATGAATAATGCTGCTCAACTTATTCATGAAAACGACCCATCACATCCAGTGACTACTGCTCATGGTGAGTTGCCTGATTCATTGGCTCTCTCACTATCAAAAAACATTGATGTTTGGGGAATGAATGTGTATCGCTGGGATGATCCTACAACTATTTTTTCTCAATGGAGTGCAGTTAGTTCAAAACCAATGTATTTATCGGAAGCTGGAGGGGATAGCTATATGACTATTTCAAGGGATGGTTATGAAGAAGGGAATAACGAAAAAGCGCAAGCAGATGCCAACAAGAATATTTTAAATTCAGTCTTTAACTCTACTGATATATGTTCTGGTGTAGCCATGTTCTCATTTACAGATGGATGGTGGAAGGCCGGAAATAATGACTCCCAAGATCCTGGAGGATGGGCCCCAAATAGTAGTGGTGTTCCATATGACGGTTCTCCAAATGAAGAATATTGGGGAATGGTTGATATTGAAAGAAACAAGAAGCTGACTTTTGAAGTAATAAAAAATAAATATACCGAATAGTCAAAAAAGTGCATCAACATATTCAATACATCGTATTCTAATTAAGTATGTATAATCCAATTAGATACTTTTAAAAAATAATTAAAACGCTCCATATCAACATTATAGGCTTAACAATTTATTGATGTATGGTTTTTGTATAGGTCTATTTTTAGAATTATACAAGATCATATACTAAATTGATAACTTATTATTTTAATAATTATGGATAAACTTAAACTAACAATACTATGAAAAACAAATTTCTTAGACTAGTTCTATTTTTACTTTCAATTGGTGTTTTTGCCCAGGCTGATAAAGTATCTGTTGAAACAAATGATTCTGGAACTAAACTAGTAGTGAACGGAAAGGATTTCATGATGAATGGTATGAACTGGGATTATATACCTATTGGGACAAATACGGTGAATGCTAATTTTTGGAAGAAGTCAGATGATGTGATTAAATCAGGACTTGATGCAGAAATGGGGTTACTCAGGAATATGGGAGTCAATGTTATACGTCAATATACAGGCGTGCCTGCAAAATGGATAAAGTATATCTACGAAAACTATGGCATTTATACCATGCTAAATCATTCGTTTGGACGATATGGATTAACCTTAAATGGTGTTTGGACTCCTATTACCGATTACTCTGATGCGCGTACCCAAGAATTCTTAATGTCAGAAGTGGATGAGTTGGTAAAAGGATATAAAAATACACCAGGTCTGTTGTTGTATTTGCTAGGTAATGAAAATAACTATGGTCTTTTCTGGCAAGGAGCTGAAACAGAAGATTTTCCAGATGCAGAAGAGGAACGAGCATTTATAGGGGAATCACGTGGAAGACCTATGTATAAGCTAATGAATGAGGCTGCTAAAAAAATCAAGGCTGCAGATTCTTCTCACCCGGTAGCCATGTGTAATGGTGATGTTTTGTTTATTGATATAATAGCTGAAGAATGTCCAGATATCGACATATATGGTACTAATGTATATCGTGGTGTTTCTTTTGGTGATATGTTTCAGGTGGTTAAGGATAAACTTAATAAGCCAATTATGTTTACTGAGTTTGGAGCAGATGCCTTCAATGCAGTGAACAATGCGGAAGATCAAGAGTCTCAAGCCTTTTATATGGTTGAAAACTGGAAAGAGATCTATGAAAATGCGGCTGGTTTAGGAAAAGCAGAAAATTCATTAGGAGGATTTACATTTCAATTTAGTGATGGATGGTGGAAATATGGATTTGATGACAGGAAAAACGCGGACCTTCATGATAACAATGCATCATGGTCAAACGGTGGTTATTATAGGGACGTTGAAAAAGAAGGTGACAATAACATGAACGAGGAGTGGTTTGGTATTTGTGCAAAAGGACCAACAGATGCTAGAGGTAATTATGATCTGTATCCAAGAGCGGCTTATTATGCGTTAAAAGAAGCACATCAATTAAATCCTTATGGCGAGGGTGTTAATGCTGAATTTGTTAGCAATCATTTTAAGAATATTGATTTGACCGATGCTAAACTAAGAGCACGTGGAGATAAAGCAGCCTTAACAGGAGGTTCTAGTCAAAAAATTCGTATCAGTCAGTTAAGAGCCGAATTTACAACATTCAATACAGGAGGCAGCTTGATTACGACTCCAGACGAAGCTGATCCAGACGGAGGAGAATTTCCTAATGCCCTTGGTTTTGATCATATGCAGTCTTACTATTTTGGTGTAGAAGGTAATCCATCACCAAATATGAGAGCCAATGTTAACTTCAATATTCTTGGGAATGTGGCAGATAATCCAATTGACGAAATTTTTTATGAAAATAGAGGGCGAACTAAATCGGTTAATTCCGACCAAGGAAATGTGGATCTTTCCGACGTAAATAGAGTGCAAGTCTATAATGCTGAATTCGAATGGAAAGCCAAAGATTTTGATCTCCGAGGATTTTATAGAACAGGACATTATCATTGGGGCTATGAAGGCGATTTCTTCGGATTGTATCCTGAAGCAAATTATGGACCAAACCTAGATATCTATCAAGGTGAAATTAATGGTCTTGAAATTGATGGCAAGAATGCCATAACAGGATTTAAGGTAGCTTTTGGCCAACAATTATGGTGGGGAGCAAACCCTGCGATCCTATTAAAATATAGTAGAAAATTTGGCCATTATGGTGTGACTGCTATTTACCACAATGATGTTGATGAACAAAGTCAAACGGTTAGTTCTTATGCCATACCAGTTCCAGAAACCCGCAGAGTGGCACTTCATATCGAAAGAGAATTTGGAGATTTTAAACTAGAGCTTGGTGGTATTTGGGGAGGCCAACCATTAAATGGCAGAGAATTTCAAGTCGCAGAAGGTACACCAGGAAATTATATAATTTATAATGATAAAGTCAATTCTGAAGATAATTGGGGAGGAAAAGCAAAAATCACGTATCAAAAAGGTGTATTCAATTGGTATGCACAAGGTGCTGCACAAGGCTTGGTTGCTGGTGGTGGTGCAGATCAAACAAGAACCTTTACTGGTTGGAAACTTAAGGATTCTGGAAGTGGTAACCAAACTAATTTCTTGACTGGGTTCACGTACAGCTTTGGTAATGTTCAAATTGCACCTAACTTCTTGTGGCAAAAACCTATTGTAGCTGCAATGCCTAACGATGTGCAAGCTCCAGGAAGACTAAGAAACATTATAGACGATCCATTTGTTGTGAGATCTAACAGAGAAACAACAGCAGGTGAGTTATTAATTACATACGACCCTACACCAGGGACTTGGATGTACGAATGGGACAATGATCGCCAGGAAGATGCGAAGCTTGCTTTTAATCTTGGGTTTATCTATCGCCATCATCCAACAGCGCAAGATGCTGCTATTGGCTTTTTAGCTGATCGTACGCAATTCGCATTTCCTAATTCAGCCCCTGCAGAAGATCTATGGGAGGCACATACGCGTATTGTATCTAAAATTAGTCCAGACCTAGGTATTATTGCGAACCTGTATGCAGGTAACGGTCAGGCAAATGGTAGCGATGAGCGATTAATTACACGCATTGGAGGTGACATTAGATTAATATATAATAAAATTAAAGTGGTTCATTCATTTAAAATTGATGATTGGGGCCCTTTTGATTATCATCGTGATTTCAACTTAACATACCCCGTACAATTAATGTTGGACCTGTCAACGAGTCTTGGGAAGCCAGATTGGTTTATATTACCAAATACTAGAATTGGAATACGTGGCACATGGCGTTCATTGGATCAATATTCACCACGATATAGTCCTAATGAAGCAATTGAGTTTGCTCCAGCACCTATTATAAGTCCCGTTGGATTTGATAATGGGAACGAATGGGAAATTAGAACATACATACATATCAATATTGGTAAATAAAAAATTAGAAAAATGAAGAATATAAAATTTATTTATACAAAAACGGCTCTCTTTTTAACACTGATTTTTATAGTAACTGTTAGTTGTGAAAGAGATTTATCAGATGAGGTAGAGTTTGCAACCAACTCTAATAACGGAGAGATATTTATAGACGCGCCTATTGGTCTTGGTTCTAACTTTTATTTTCCTTTTTCAGGTTCAAAAGCAACGGCTGTGAGTTTTGATGGTGCCGGCTACGAAAGTGAATTCTCTTTGCGGTTTGATGTGCCTAATGCAGACGACCCAGAAGGCGGTTATGCTGGTGGTATACTTAGAGTAGATGGTGCTGGTCGCGACTTAACAGGATTCGATGCCTTAACGTTTTGGGCTAAGGCTTCACGAGGTGTCACTATTGGTAATATAGGTTTTGGTATAGACTTTCTAGAAAATAAATATCAAGCAGATGTAGAGAATATACTTTTAAGTACAAACTGGGTTAAATATATTATTCCAATACCAGACCCTTCTAAACTTATTGAAGAAAGAGGGATGCTTCAGTATGCTGCAAATACAGTAGATACTGGCGGATTTGGTTATACCTTTTGGATTGATGACTTACAATTTGAAAAGTTAGGAACTCTTGGAGCTCCAAGACCACAAATTGCCGATGGTTTTGATTTTGAAGGTGATCTGTTTTTAGGGACACAAGGTCAAATAACGCCGGCTTATGTGACGTTTAATTTACCTTCAGGTTTAGATCAAACAGTTAGTGCTGCCGGAAGTTATTTTGATTGGACATCGTCAGAACCTAGTGTTATATCGGTAGGAGAAGCAGGTGAACTTTCAACGTTATCTATTGGTACGGCTACTATAACAGCAAGTATGGCTGGGGTGCAAGCAGAAGGATCATTAAATATTACGGTATTGGGAGCATTTGAAACGGCACCAATTCCCCCAACCCGAGATCCAGACGATGTGATATCCATTTTTTCTGATGCCTATAACAATGTACCCGTAGATTACTATAACGGATATTTTTTGGATGGTTTTCAAACCACACAAGGTCAAAATGATATTTTTATTGGAAACGATAATATAATAAGTTATACAGAACTAAATTTTGTAGCTATTGGTACGTTTTTGGACGTAGCACCTGTAAATGCTACCTTAATGACATATATTCATATGGATATTAATGTTCAAGAAGCTGTTGATTCTGGAGACTATATAGATATACAATTACTTAACTCAGTCGGTAATGTTGAAACCTCTGGTACAGTGAGGATAAATAGTTCAGAATTATTATCTGAAGAATGGGTAAGTATAGATATTCCATTAGATGATTTTGGGTTAGTAAGTAGAAATGAATTAGGTCTTATATTCTTCATTTCAGATGCTACAATTTCCAGCATTTTTGTGGATAACGTCTATTACTATAGAGAATAACTTGGAATAATATAAAATTCAAAAAATAAAAAGATGAACAAAACAATAAAATATAAAATAAGAACAAAAGCCTTACTGTTTATGTCTTTTCTGGTGGTAGCGGTTTTAGTTATTTCTAGCTGTGCAACAGATGATACACAAACCATTGCTGAATTTACAGATTTAGTATGGCAAGATGAGTTTGATGTTGAAGGGTCTCCTAATCCTGCCAATTGGGGTTACGATATAGGCACGGGAGTTAATGGCTGGGGTAATAACGAGTTGCAATACTATACAGATCGTTCTGAAAATGTAACAGTACAAAACGGAATATTATTAATAACGGCTCAAGAAGAGCAGTTTAATGGGTCTTCTTATACTTCTGCAAAACTATTAACAAGAGATAAATTCGAACAGGCTTATGGCCGTTTTGAAGCACGTATTAGAGTGCCAGAAGGATCAGGTCTTTGGCCAGCGTTTTGGCTGTTAGGAGCAGATTGTGAAGAAGTTGGTTGGCCACTATGCGGAGAAATAGACGTTATGGAATATCGCAGACAAGAACCAACAAGCGTAAGCGGAACGGTTCATGGTCCTGGTTATTCTGGTCTAACGGATCCTCAAGGTCAGATTACAAAAAGTTATGATTTAGGAAATGATCGTTTTGATGCTGGTTTTCACATTTTTGGCATTGAATGGGGACCTGATTATATCAATTACTATGTAGATGATGTATTGTATAACCAAATCACACCTTCTGATCTTGAAATAACACCAGACGATGGTACAGGTGCTTTAGGAGAATGGGTTTTTAATAAGCCTTTCTATATTATTATCAATTTGGCTGTTGGTGGTGCTTTTCCAGGCACTCCAGATGCAGATGCAAGTTTTCCACAAAGCATGCTAGTAGATTATGTAAGAGTATATAAAAATAATTTTGACAACTAATAATAAAAAGGACTATGAAACAATTAATTAGAAATTTTAAGCTAATGTCGATTATGATTTTAGCAATTTCCTTAACTGGGTGTGAGGATGATGATACACTATTACCAAACGTTATTGCCGGTTTTACTTATACTTTAAATATTGATACAGGGACTGTTACATTTATAAATATATCAGAGAATGCAACAAATTATGAATGGGATTTGGGAGACGGAAGCTCTTCTACTTTAATAAACCCAGTAAAGGTTTATACTAACGGAACTTATACTATAACCATGAACGCGAAAAATGTTGCAGGAGCTTCAGATACGTTTCAAGATGAAATAACAATTTTAATACCTGAAATAGCGACCTTGCCAATTACTTTTGATGGTGAAAATACAAGTTACGGTGCTGAAACCTTTGAAGGAGCCTCTTTTGAAATAGTTGATAATCCAGATCTTTCAGGGTCAAACACAAGCGCCTCTAAAGTAGGAGCTATCACTAACATAGGTGCGCAATTTGAAGGTTTTTATCTAGATTTAGGATCACCAATAGATTTATCTATAAACAAGTCAATAAAAGCTAACTTTTGGTCGGACACACCAATTGATTTGTTACTAAAATTAGAAGAAGGTACTGGCGCTCCAATAGAAGCCACGACAAGCCATGGAGGTTCTGGTTGGGAAGAGATATATTTTACGTTTGATTCCGCAGGAAGTTATTCAAGATTCACAATGTTTGTGGATGGTCCTGGAACAACTTCAGGAACGTTCTATTTAGATGATATATCTCAAATTGCTACAACAGATATACCTTGTTTAGAAACCGATCTGGAATTGCCAATAAATTTCGATTGTAATGGTATCGATTATGTTGCTAAAATTGTGGGTAATGTTTCTTTTGAAGTAGTTGATAATCCAGAATTATCAGGAATTAATAGTGACCCATCAAAAGTTGGAAAAATGACCAATGTTGGAGAAAATTGGGAAAATGCATTTTTTAATTTAGATACACCAATAGATTTTACAACAGATAAAGGTATTAAACTTAAATTGTTTTCAGACCAAGCTTTACCTATAAAGTTGAAGCTAGAAGATGGCACAGAAGCACCTGTAGAGGTGGATGTAAACCATACGGGTTCTGGTTGGGAAGAGCTGACCTTTACCTTCATATCAACGGCATCATACAATGACATGATAATATTTGTTGATGGCCCTGGAACAGCGGCTGGAACATTCTATATTGACGATATAGAGCAAGATGCAGGAGACGTAGCAGATCCTTGTGAAGCTGAAACAATGCAGTCCCTTGCTGGAGCAGATTTTAACTTAACATTTATGTCAGATCCAACAGCAAGTATCATTGAAGATGGTGGAGATTTTGAATGGATAGATAATCCAGATTTTGATAACGATGTAAACAAGTCGTGTAAAGTAGGTAAAATCACAAAACTAGGAAACAACCCTTGGGATAATAACCAAATAGATCTAGATGCAAAATTAGATTTTAATGCTAATGAAGGATTAAAAATAAAAGTATGGTCTGGAATAGCAAATACAGAAGTTAGAATTAAACTGGAAGAGATTGGAACGCCAGGGAATTTTGTTGAACAATTTTTAACAACTTCAGTAACTGGTGCATGGGAAGAGTTAACATTTCCTTTCACAAGCGCAGACAGTGATAAGTTCAATAAGATTGTTATTTTCTTTGATTTGAACGCAGACAATACAGATACGTATTATTTTGATGACTTATCCTTGTATGGATCAGGTGGCGGCGGTGGCGGCTCTTTTGATGACGGCCTTTTAACCAATGGTGACTTTGAAAATGGCACCGAAGCCTGGAGTGGTAATGCCCTTGATGTACAGACAGAAGGTGATAATTCTTTCAATTTTGCTAATGTTACAACAGCTGGTCAACCTTTCGATGTAAATTTGAGTCAAGTTGTTGCCATAACACAGGGAGAAACCTATACGCTTAAGTTTGAAGCTTCATCAGATGGTAATCGTACAATGGTAGCAGGTATTGGTTTAAATGAGGATCCATGGGACAACGATACAGAAACTGTTAACTTAACAAGCACAACACAAACCTTTACTCTAACGCTTTCATCAGCAGATTTTGGAGGCGCAAATAGTCGTGTTATATTCGATATGGGAGCAGATACAGGCGTTGTAGTTATAGATAATGTATCTCTTTTCTGTGTAGATTGCGGCGGTGGCGGAGGCGGTGGTACTGGTGGTAACCTTGCTACTAATGGTGATTTTGAAACAGGCGATGATACAGGATGGTTATTATTTCCAAATGGTGGGACAGTAGCATTGGATAATACAATCAATAATGGTGGTTCCTGGTCTGGTAAAATTGCAACCGGTGGACCAAGTAATCCTGCATTTAAGCAAGAAAGCATTGGTGGTGGTACAGTTGCAGCAGGTGATGTTGTTCAAGTTAAATTTGACCATATAGGTGGAGTTGCAGGCGAAGGTGGTGTATTTAATGTGCTCCTTTTTGGAGAAGGTGCTGCTGACGGCGCTTCCTTTACACATGTTTTTCCAGCTCCTACTTTAGCTGGCTCTTGGACGACATTTACAGGAACTTTTACAATACCAGGAGGAATAGATGTTTCTGGTGGAATTTCATTCCTAATTGAAACAGTTTGTGGAGGTGCTTCAGGATGCAGTGTATCAGCTAATATTGATAATGTTTCTGTAACTCTTAATCCATAATATATAAATACAACAAGCTAACGGCAAATATTAATCTAGCCGTTAGTTTGTTATAATATAGATAAATTAAAAACCTTAAATAAGTTTTATCGAATATGAATTCGCTCAAATATTATCTTTATTTTTTTTCCTTTTTGGTTATGTTAAGCTGCGATAAAAAACCGGATCCTTTGATTGTTGATGTCTATGAAACGTCTGCCAATGGTAATAAGCTTAAAAAAATAGCTAATTTTTCTAAAGGAAATAGCCCTGCAACTATAAAATTATTACCAGAAGAAAAATTTCAAACAATAACAGGATTTGGTGGCGCTTTTACAGAATCTTCAGCTTATTTATTGAACAAAATAAGCAAAGAGAATCGTAAAAAAGTTATTGATGCATATTTTAGTAAAGATGGAGCTAACTATTCCCTAACTAGAACTCACATGAATTCTTGTGACTTTTCATTAAGTAACTACTCTTACAGTCCTGTTGAAGGAGATAAAGAGTTAAAACATTTTTCTATCAAGGAAGACCAAGACGATTTAATTCCTATGATTAAAGATGCAATGGCTGCTTCTGAAGATGGATTTAAAATCTTTGGTTCACCATGGACAGCAGCTCCTTGGATGAAAGATAACAATAAATGGGTTGGTGGTAAATTACTTCCAGAATATTATGATACTTGGGCATTATTCTTCTCTAAATATGTAGACGCTTATAAGGCTGAAGGAATAGATATTTGGGGTTTCACTGTAGAGAACGAACCACTTGGAAATGGAAACAACTGGGAGAGTATGCATTTTACTGCTGAAGAACAGAATGATTTTGTAATGAATCATTTAGGACCTAAACTCGAAGCAGATGGAAAAGGTGATCTAAAAATTTTAGGATACGACCAAAATCGTGATCACTTAAAAGACTGGGTAGATGAAATGTATAAAAATGAGGAAACTTCAAAATATTTTGATGGCACAGCTATTCATTGGTACGCGAGCACTAACGATTGGATGCCTGAAACATTACAATATGCTCATGAAAAAGCTCCTAATAAACTTCTTATCCAAGCAGAAGCATGTGTTGATTCGGAAATCCCTAAATGGCAAGATGATAAATGGTATTGGTCTAAAGAAGCAACAGATTGGGGTTGGGATTGGGCACCAGACAAAGACAAGTATTTGCATCCTAAATACGCACCAGTAAATCGCTATGCAAGAGATATTATTGGCTGCTTGAATAATTGGGTAGATGGTTGGGTAGATTGGAATATGGTACTTGACACTAAAGGTGGACCAAATTGGTTTGAAAATTGGTGTGTTGCACCTGTAATAGTTGATCCTGAAAAAGACGAGGTATATTTAACACCTCTTTACTATACAATGGCTCATTTTAGCAAATTTATAAGACCTGGAGCAGAGCGTATTGGATTTGAAAATCCGGATAAACATTTAATGGTAACGGCAGCAAAAAACACAGATGGTTCCATTGCAGTTGTTGTTTTTAATCAGGATTCTGAAGCTAAAAACTTTAGCTTGACATTAAATGAAAGTAATACAGATGTACAAATAAGTGGTCAAGCCATTCAAACAATAATCATCCCCAAATCATAATCAAAAGAAAACAACTAATTAACTAAAAACAATAATATGTCACAATACAAAACGGCCGCAAAAGATAAAGTACCTATTGGTCAAAAAGCGGCTTTTGGTGCAGGCCACTTCGTACTTAATTTATTACCTGGAGCCTTAGGGTTTTTCATGTTCTTTTTGCTTACGGCATTTGGAATGGATCCTCTTTTAGCAGGATTGCTTGGAGGGCTTCCAAGAATTTTTGATGCGATTACTGATCCTATAATGGGTTTCATTTCTGACAACACAAAATCAAAATGGGGACGCAGAAGACCTTATATCTTTATTGGTGCCATTTTAAGCGGATTATTATTTGCTGCCTTATGGCAATTAGATGCTGAAAATGGGCAAACCTATAACTTTTGGTATTTTCTCATTTTATCATTGATCTTCCTTATTGGTAATACCATGTATGCAACTCCATTGGTTGGACTTGGCTATGAAATGACTTCAGATTATAATGAACGTACCAGATTAATGGCATTCGCCAATACTGTGGGGCAAGTTGCTTGGATGATCGTACCTTGGTTTTGGGTGATTATTGCAGATCCAGATTTGTTTTCTGATCAAGCAGAAGGAGTTAGGCAAATGTCTACTATAGTAGCTGCTTTCTGTATAGTATTAGGCGTATTACCAGCCATTTTTTGTAGAGGTATGGATTCCTCACATATGGAAAATAGAAAAGAAATTTCCTTTAGTTCATTGGCTTCTAACTTAAAAGACCTGTGGACTGGTATTGTTCAGGTTACTAAAAACAAGCCATTTATGAAACTTTGTGGTGCTACATTTTTAGTTTTTAATGGCTTTCAAATGGTGGCCGCATTTAGTTTTTATATTATAGTATTTTACATGTTTAATGGCAGTTATGGCGATGCTGGCACATGGCCTGCTTGGTTTTCTACCATTACTGCTGTTTTGACCGCATTTGTAGTAATTCCGATTATTTCTGCGATGGCAAATAAATGGGGTAAGCGAAAAGCATTTATTATTTCTACAGTACTTTCTATTGCAGGTTATATATTAAAATGGTGGGGATTTGATACCGGATTAAATGAACGTTTCAATCAAACTGCATTTGGGCAATCACTTAATAATGGAGTTGGTTCTATATTTGAATTTTTAAACCCATATCTTGAAAGTGTGGGTATGTCATGGTTTAGTATTGATACCAGTCAAGGAGCACCTTGGCTAATTTTCCTTCCATTGCCATTAATGGCTTTTGGTCTTGGAGGATTATTTACTCTAATGATGAGTATGACAGCAGATGTTTGTGATCTGGATGAATTAGAAAACGGGATGCCACGAAAAGAAGGTACTTTTGGAGCTATTTACTGGTGGATGGTAAAATTAGGACAAGCTTTAGCTTTAGTTTTAGGTGGTTTAGTATTGAAAGTTGTAGGATTTATTTCTGATGCAGAAACACAATCTATGGAAACGATGACAAATTTAAGAATCGCCGACGTTGTAATTCCGGCCCTAACGGCAGGATTAGCTATTTGGGTGATGTATAAATATGGCCTTAATGAGGAAAAAGCTCGCAAAATAAAAGCAGAATTGGTTGAGAGACGAGGTGATCTATAAAGGTAAAGATTTACAAATAACAAATTTATAATTTAAAAAAAAACACAATGTCATACAGAGAAGGACATCAATTTTCGCTAAAAGGAATTGACTTAAGTGAACATTCTGGAGTAGATTTTACCAAATATTCCTTAAAAGAATTAGCCAAATTATGGAGAAAAACATTAAAAAGTGGTATGCATGGTCTATGTTTTAGTCTTTATGAAGATGGACAGCAACCAGGTGATATCATTACGGAAGAACAAGTGAGAAGACGAATGAAAATTATTCAACCATACACAAAATGGATACGTTCCTTTTCATGTACAGATGGTAATGAATTTATTCCAAAAATTGCAAAAGAATTTGGTATAAAGACATTGGTTGGAGCTTGGTTGGGATACGACCAGGAAATCAATGAACGTGAAATAGCAGGTCTTATTAAGCTGGCAAATGAGGGCTATGTAGATATTGCCGCAGTTGGAAATGAAGTGTTGTATCGTAATGATCTGAGTAAAGAGGAATTGTTAGGCTTCATTAACCAAGTAAAAGGAGCAATACCAGACGATATACCAGTAGGATATGTTGATGCCTATTATGAGTTCAGTGTTCATCCGGAAATTACCGAGGCTTGTGATGTAATTTTGGCCAACTGTTATCCGTATTGGGAAGGTTGCCACATGGAATATTCATTGCTCCATATGAAACAAATGTTTGCTCAGGCTGCAGCGGCTGGAAACGGTAAGAAAGTTATTATTACCGAAACGGGTTGGCCGAGTGAAGGTGGTGGTTTAGGTAGCGCTCTTGCTTCCGAAGAAAATGCCATGAAATATTTCATCAATAGCCAGGTATGGTCTGCGAAAAATGATATAGAGATTTTTTATTTCTCTTCGTTTGATGAATCATGGAAAGCAGGTCCAGAAGGTGATGTTGGAGCATACTGGGGATTATGGGATAAAAATGAAAAATTAAAATTTTAAATAAAATTAGAACTAATATTTGCCTTAGTCATTTGAAGGTTAATATTGAATAGATTTTTATTAAAACAGATGTTTTTGAGGTAATATATCACACTTACATTTGCCGCTTGCAAATGATCATTATCATTATTCAGGCTAACATCAACATTAGTTGTTTGGATGCGGTGGAAGTAAGCTAAACAAAGAGGTGAATTGTAATAAAAAGAATCAAATAGAATAACAGAATTATGTCAATTAGAGCAGGAAAAGTTAAAGCATTAGTAGGAATAGATTATGCTAATAAAACACCAAAAGGAATACAAAATCTTTTTACTAGAGTATTAAAAAACGGCATGCACGGTTTATGTTTTAGTACTTATGAAGATGGACAAGGACCGGGAACTGAAATTACCGAAGAACAGATCAGACGCCGAATGAAAATCGTCAAACCATATACCAAATGGATACGTTCTTTTTCTTGTTTAGACGGGAATGAACTAATTCCACGAATTGCCAAGGAATATGGAATTAAGACTTTGGTTGGAGCCTGGTTAGGAGACGATCCTGACATGAATGAGAAAGAAATAAGTGGTTTAATTGCTTTAGCCAAAGAAGGATTGGTTGATGTTGCTGCTGTGGGTAACGAAGTTATGTACCGCAATGATCTAACAGAAGACGAGCTTTTAGGTTTTATGAATCGGGTAAAGAAAGAGGTGCCAGATATCCCTATGGGTTATGTAGATGCCTATTATGAGTTCGCGCATAGACCGAGAATAACAGAAGCTTGTGATGTCATTCTTGCAAACTGTTATCCGTACTGGGAAGGTTGTAGTATGGAGTATTCGCTCTTATATATGAAAGACATGTATAACCAAGCTGCTAAAGCGGGCAATGGTAAAAAAGTAATAATCACTGAAACAGGATGGCCAAGTCTGGGTGAACTGTTTCATGGGGCACAACCATCAGAAGAAAATGCAATCAAATATTTTATTAATGCACAAAAGTGGTCTGAAGAAGAAGATATAGAAATGTTCTATTTCTCCTCCTTTGATGAGTCCTGGAAGGTTGGTGCCGAAGGAGATGTTGGGGCTTACTGGGGACTTTGGGATAAAAATGAAAAACTTAAGTATTAAAAAATAAACTGGAACTTAACCTTAGTTGAATGAAATATACTGAAGAATTAAAAATTGAACCTGGAAAAGCTATTTGTTATTCAGGTTTTAGAGAAGGTCAAATGCCTGGAGGAAAGGTTCCGACTTATGAAGAGATTAAAGAAGACCTTTTAATACTTCATAAGCATTGGAAATATTTACGATTGTACGATTGTGATGAACACGCCGAAATTGTATTGGACGTTATCCAAAAAGAAAAGCTTGATTTTAAAGTCATGCTTGGGGCTTATATTGTTGCGGAAGCTAACAATTATGGTTGCCCTTGGGGAGGATCATATACCGAAGAACAACTGGCAAAAAACAAGATAGTAAATGTCAATCAGATTAAGAAACTGATTCGTTTTGCAAACCAATATCCTGAAATTATTTTCTCCCTTTCCGCAGGAAATGAAGCTTGTGTTGATTGGACCGATCATTATGTACCCGTTGAAAGTGTTATTAATTATGTGAGGATGATTAAAAAAGGAGCTAAACAACCGGTTACATTTTGTGAAAATTATCTTCCCTGGCTAGATAAATTAAAAGATCTGGTCGATGAAGTCGATTTTATATCTATTCATACCTATCCAGTTTGGGAGTATAAGAACATTCATGAGGCCATGGAATATACCAAACAAAATTATTTTTCTGTAGCTGATACCTATCCTAATAAACCAGTAGTAATAACTGAAGCTGGTTGGACAACTTATTCTAACGGAAGAGGTATTTGCCCAAGTAATGTTAGTGAAGAATATCAAAGTACTTATTATAATGATCTGATTAATTGGTGCGAAGAGGATGATATTCTTACCTTTGTATTCGAGGCTTTTGATGAATCTTGGAAAGGATCTGAAGAAGCTCTTGAACCTGAAAAACATTGGGGTCTTTTTAAAGTAGACCGAACACCGAAACTGGTGATGAGTAAACTATTCAGTAACAAAGAAGTCTAAAAACCCATAATCATGATTGCTATTAATTCAAGAGGGATAAGTAGATTGTTTCACTCTACTTATTTTATCATTGCTGTACTGTTGTTTTCCTGCAATAACGAAAACGAACCAACAAGTATCGTTTTAGAACAAGCTGAAATTACAAGTTTTTCCTTTTTGGCAAGCGATAATCCAAGCTTGAATTCGAATATTAACTTATCAATAGATAACAACACTATTTCAGGTAGAGTCCCTTATGAAGGAGATATAACTAGCCTTTCTGCAACTTTTGAATATAACGGAACTGAAGTTTTTGTAGATGGTTTTAGTCAGACCAGCGGAACAACTTTTAATGACTTTAGTAATGTTGTCACTTATTCAGTTCTGGATAGTGAAGGAGAACAAAAGGATTATGATGTCAGGTCAACGTATTTTACTGGTCTACCAATTTTCTACATCGACACAAATGGAAACCCTATTGATTCAAAGGACGATTATATAGAAGGAAATGCATCTATTTTTGGTGGGTTGGATTATGACGATAACACAGTTTCTGATATGAAAATTCGAGGTAGAGGTCACTCCACATGGGGCATTCATCCAAAAAAACCATATCAATTAAAGTACAGTGATAAAACTGAAGTCTTGGGAATGCCGGAAGATAAAAAGTGGATCTTTCTGGCAGAATACTCAGATAAGACCATGATGCGAAATAAAATAGCATTTGAAATGGGCTATATAAGTAATTTGGACTGGACACCAGAAAGTCATTTCTCTGAAGTATTTGTGAATAATGAATACAATGGCACCTATAATATTACTCAAAAAGTTGAAGAAAGTGATTACAGGGTTGTTTTAGGCGATACAGGGTATTTGTTAGAGATAGATGATATTACACATATAGACCCAGATGATGTCACCTTTTATACTGGTAATTTCTTGATCAACATTAAAGAACCGGATTTGACAGTTGCCAGCAGCGAGTACATATATATAAAGGATTTGATCAATGAATTTGAAACCGTTTTAATGAGTGATCAATTTACCAACCCTGCAACAGGTTATACCAGTTATATTGACATTCCAAGTTTTATAGACTGGTATATAATTAGTGAAATCACAAAAAATGTAGATTCCCGAAATTATTCAAGTATCTATTTAAATGTTATTCCAGGCCAAAAAATAAAAATGGGACCACTATGGGATTTCGATCTGTCTTTTGGCAATGTGGATTATGCTGATGCTGAATATCCTGAAGGGTTTTGGGTTAAGGATAATCCGTGGTATAGTAGACTTTTTGAAGACCCTGATTTTGTAGATCAAGTCAAATCTCGATTTACTTATTTCAGAAATAATCAGGATTATATTTTAGATAAAATGGATTTTTATGCTGATTACTTAAGTTTAGCCCAAGAAGAAAACAATGACAAATGGAATACCATTGGTACTTACGTTTGGCCTAACCCAGTGGTATATAATACCTATGAAGAAGAAGTAGACCATTTAAAAAATTGGTACAATGAGAGGATGAATTGGCTTAATACTGCAATTAATAATTTATAAACCCTTCACACAAAAAGTAGATATTCGAATTCACGAAATGAAACTCATTAAACTTATTTCAATTAAATTGATAGTTATTTGTTTACTAATAGTTTCTTGCGAAAGATCTACTAAAAACGCCACTGTTGAAGATCTAAATTCTACTGGATTTATCAAGACAAGTGGTAAACAATTATTTGACGGCCAAGGAAATTCAATAACCTTAAAAGGAACCAATATAGGTAACTGGCTGGTTCCGGAAGGCTACATGTTTAAAATGTCACAGGTCAATTCTCCCAGAAAAATAGATGAGTTATTATATGAACTTGTGGGACCTGATAGTTTGAAAGTATTTTGGGACGGATTTTTAAATAATTACATTACTCACGAGGATATCAAATATTTAAAAAATATTGGATGCAATCACATCCGATTACCTTTTCATTACAAATTATTCACAGATGATCTCTACATGGGAAATAGAAATGTAGGATTCAAATACTTTGATAAAATAGTGGAATGGTGTAAGCAAGAGGAATTGTATATCCTTTTCGATATGCATTGTGCTCCAGGTGGACAAACTGGTGATAATATTGATGATAGTTATGGCTATCCTTTTCTTTTTAAAAGTCAATCCTCCCAAGATCTTATGACTAATATTTGGGTGAAAATTGCTAAAAGATATAAAGACGAGCCCATTGTTTTAGGATATGATATTGTAAACGAACCAGTTGCTCATTATTTTGAAAATGAACTGGATGATCTAAATCAAAAATTATCAAAACTATATAAGAGGATTGTTAAAGAAATAAGGGTTGTGGATGCTGATCATATCATATTTCTTAACGGATCTGTTTGGAGTGGGAATTTTGATGTATTTAATGAAATAATCGATAACAATATTGTGTACGAGTTTCATAAATACTGGTTTGAGGTTAATCAGGGATCTATTCAAAAATATCTTGATTTTAGGGATGAAAATAATGTACCTATCTATATTGGAGAAACAGGAGAAAATACAGATGAGTGGGTTAATGACTTTAGATCATTGTTAGACGAACATCAAATAGGCTGGTGTTTTTGGCCTTATAAAAAAATGAATAACACAAGGGGAATCATGAATTTTAAAGAACCTGAAGACTATCATCTTATCTCCACTTATGCTAAAAGTGACAGATCCAGTTACAAAATGATGAGAGAGAACAGACCTGATATTATAAAAGTGCAAAAGGCACTAAATGAATTTATTGAGAATAGCAACTACAAGAATAATTTTCAAAACCCTGGTTACATTAAAGCTCTAAACTTTGATGAGAAATAAATTACTTCTATAGTTAACAGGACATTATTTAATCACACTAGTCAAAAACTTTATTGGCGACAAAGATTTTGACGGTAAAGCTCTATTTGTAAGAAATATCCATTTTTACACAAAATAAAATTAGAAATAAGGATTTTTATACTTGATTGTATGGTTTTTGTATAGGTTAATTTTAACATTAATTTGATAAATATTTACGATATTGTGAAAAATTAATCTTAAAACTTTAAATTATGAAAAAAAAATTACATTCTTTTAGTGCTAATTATCAAAGTATATTTATTTTTTGCTTTGCTTTATTGCTTAATGTTGGAGTTATCAATAGTCAAACAGAAATAGCAATAAATGGAGGATTTGAAACAGGTGATTTTACAGGTTGGACACAATTTGCTAGTGGTACGCAAAATATAATTACTACTAATCCTTCAGAGGGAACGTATTGCGCTGAATTAAATAACAATGTGGTAGCATCTGCCAGCATAATAAAAAATGCCAATATAGGTATAGGAGTTGTAACCGCGGGTCAAGAAGTTACAATAAAATTTGATGCACGCGGTACTTTAGGCGCTGGTGCTGTAGCCTTTGCAGAGTTTTTTTCTGAATTTAGTGGCGGAGGTGCAACAAACGAAATATTGGGAGGCGGTCCTTTAGCCTTAGATGCTGACCCTGACACGTGGAAAAGTTTTTCTTTTACAACTACTACAGGTTCAGATGTAGGTGGAGGTGTAACACTGCAGTTAACTGCTACAACAGCTGCTATCTCTGGTTCTACATGTAACATGTTTTATGATAATATTTCAGTTAAAACAGCAGTAGCTGTTCCTCCAACTTGTACAGATGGTATTCAAAATGGTGATGAAACTGGTGTAGATTGTGGTGGTCCAGATTGTGATCCTTGTCCGCCTAGTTGTACAGACGGAATCCAAAATGGTG